>NZ_JAFLCJ010000011.1:0-225312 GCF_017302695.1 Leptolyngbya sp. UWPOB_LEPTO1
TCGAGGACGACTTTGGCTTTGAATTGCGGGCTGTATTTCTTGGCTTGATTTGACATGCACTTGATCCTACTCCTTAAACGGTTTCTTGTCGCTCTTGGAGTGGTCTAGTTTTTGGGGGGCATTTCAGAACTAGCACAACAGTTGTTACGATTTTTTCCTGAAGCCACTCTCCACAGTGCCTACGAAGCCGGATTTTCTGGGTATGTGTTGCACCGTGTGTTGAAGTTGCACGGGATCGACAACATCGTTGTCCATGCAGCGGCGGTCGAAGTCTCAGCGCACAGTCGCGTTAAGACGGACAAACGCGATGCCCAGAAATTAGCGAGCCAGTTGGAAGCGGGACGCTTGCGCGGCATCCGAGTGCCCACGCCAGAACAGGAACAGCGTCGCCTGCTGAGTCGAACGAGATCGCAACTGGTGCAGCAGCGCTCGGCGGTGCAGAATCAAATTCGCATGAAAGCGCATCAATTTGGCTTGATTGCCCCAGAAGACCGACGACAGATGAGCCACAAACTGGTGGCTGAGTTACTTGAGCGTTCCCCAGCAGAGGCATTTCGCTTTGTCGTCGAGGTGCATTGGCAAGTCTGGGAATTCAAGTGATGGCGATCGCTTTGAGAAACTAGTGAGAAGAAGCTTTGTAGAACTTGGATTTCAAAACTCTCTAAACAATCTCAAAGCTAGCCTTGATCTAAATGCTGCTGGGGGTGCAGGAGGAATTGATATCTATTGCGAAGCTCCTTATCCCCTAGTAGGTGAGTGTAAAGCTAGCAAACACGAAAATTTACCAAATGGTGTTGCTGCCTAGCTCATTAATTTAGGTCACACTCATTTGGGGAAAGCTCAATTTGAGCGTTCAGTTAAAGTTTTATTTGTTGCTGGTCGATTAACTCATGCAGCCGAGAAAGCAGCAGTTGAAGGAGAAATGATGTTATGCGCCCTGAAACATTAGAACGATTAGTAACACTAAAGGCTCAATATCCTGGAGCAGTCAATCTATTTGAGCTAGAAGCTTGCTTTAATCGCCTTTTGGCGAAGACTCAAATGAAAAAATTAATAGATATCTCGATCGCATTCAAGAAGATATCGAAGTGCGAGCCAAAATTATTCAAGTCCTTCAAGCAAAAGCGCCACAACAGTTAAGTGTTGGATTCATCCAAGGACATTATGAAGCCTCGAATCCACCTCGATTACTGGATGAGAAGCAATTAAGAGACATTCTGATTGAGCTTTCTTCCCCGCTAACAGGATTTGTTGGACGCAAAGAGAGCGATCGCTTTTATTTTCTCCGTCCGTTTCAATGAAATACATCAATCATTTCCCCAAGTTGGATTGCGTTTGATCACAATTTCACGCTTGTCGATCATCGTCATCAACGCCGGTAAATCAGGAGAAGCTTTACTCGTGAGATTCAACTCTGCAACGGCTTGCTTACAAGTTTTACCTTCAGTCATTCGATAAGCAATTTCTTCGATCTCTGCCCAAGCCAAATCACTCTGCACAAACGCTTTTGCCATCACATTCAGCAGATTTTCCCACTGATTTCCCTCAGCTTTCGTCATCATCGTGTGAGGGATATTCAACTCACGATCGAATCTGTAATACCAAGTTTTCGGCTGACGGACTAATAGATTCTCAAACAAGACTGTGTGATCCGTATTGCTCACTGCCCGATCCGCATCAGTTGAAACGACAAACATTGGAGGAGCCGCTGCCGACTTCGACCGTTTTAGCACCTCACTCCCTAAATCGAGAAAGACTCTTAGATCTGGAAAAGTAAACCCTTTGTACCCGATCGGCTCTCCAGGCTCATCACTCTGCCATTCAAAATAGGTATTGAACGTTTTGACAAATAGATCAATCACTTTGTTACTGCTACTAAGATAAGCAGCAAAAAGTAAAGCACGATCGATTTGACTCGCTTTTTCCAGAGCCAGCCACGCTGCAAGCGTCCCCCCACCCGACAATCCGCCCACCACAACTCTATCGCCTAGCCCCTGAGCCTGCCGGAACCACTCCAGCGCAAAATTCTTGTAAGTCTCTACATTCGTTGGCAACGGGGGTGGATTCTTGCCGTTCCAGTCGCCCGCCTGCCCATGCCCAGGCAATCGCGGAATGATCACGTTATAGCCCGCCTGGTAAAACACCCGCGCCATTGGTAAAAACTGATAAGGCGCAGCCGTAAAACCGTGAAAAAACAGACAGACTTTCGTCGTCGGAGCGGGATGTAAGAGAAACTGCGATCGACAGCCATCATTTTTTATCGGTAGTCGATCCTCCTGAAACTTCGTGCGCTGAGGCAGAGAATTTGCAGCGATCGAGTAACCGATTTGAGTAAAAAAGTTTCTAGGCATGGTGCAGACCAGTAAAGGCAGATAAATCCAGAGTGCCCGACTTTACGGCGCAAATTCTGAACCCACAATCATCGAACCCGTTCCCGTATCGGTAAAAATCTCCAATAGCAGCGAGTGCGGCATCCGTCCATCCACGATATGAGCAGCTTTCACACCTTGAGCCAGCGATCGCACACAGCAATTGACTTTCGGAATCATCCCGCCCGAAACAATGCCTTCATCGATCAGCTTTCTCGCCGTCTGAATATTCAATCGCGGAATCAAGGTCGATGGGTCTTTGTAATCGCGCAGAATTCCAGCAGTATCCGTCAGTAAAATCAGTTTCTCAGCTCCGAGGGCTGCTGCAATCTCCCCGGCGACAGTATCCGCATTGATATTGTATGCCTGCCCAAACTCATCCGCTGCCACACTGGACACCACCGGAATATGACCATTGTTCACGAGCGAATTAAGAATTTGAGGATTGACTCGGGTTACTTCTCCCACAAATCCAATCCCTTCCTCGTCAGCAGGACGCGCTTCAAATAGCCCCGCATCTTTGCCACACAGTCCAACCGCAGAACCGCCAGCCTGATTGATCAAAGACACAATCTCTTTATTGACGCGACCGACCAAGACCATTTCGACCACATCCATTGTTGCCGCATCGGTCACACGCAGTCCATTCTTAAACTGAGCTTCAATCCCTAATTTATTCAGCCAAGAATTGATTTCAGGGCCACCCCCGTGAACGAGAATCGGACGTAATCCGACACAAGCCATAAAGACAACATCCCGGATGACTTTCTCTTTGAGCGCGCCTTCTTTCATCGCGGCTCCGCCGTACTTCACAACGATCGTCCGTCCTGCAAATTGCTGAATATAGGGCAGAGCTTCGCTAAGAATGCGGACTCGGGTATCGGCGGTTTCAAACTGTTCGCTGTCTTGGAGCATAGAACTGATCTGTGGGGGTAATCGTGCGTTATTTAACGATCGCGCACTATAACACCTACAAATTGTTATCTAAATTACTCTTCTAGACAACTTAAGAATTTGTCCTAAAGCTCTCGCATCACTTGGGGTAAAAATGTGGGCGGAATTTGCGATAAGGCTTGCGTCTGCCCCTGAATCCCTTCACGCTCGTAGATGCCTTTGACGATTTGACTCAACTGCCCAACCGCACTCGGTTGGAAGTCCGGCTGCTCTTGCCAGCCTTGAGCCGCTCGAACCTGATGTTTGAGCGCATGATGCAGAAATTGCGATCGCTCTTTCGTCTCAAGGCTGGCACGTTGATCAGTCGCCATTTGATAGTAAGCCAGCCCAATATGATGATGCGTTGCCGACAGATCGAAGCTGAGGGTCGGCGCGTAAGAGAGATTTGCAGTTAAATATTGCACTGCACTCAGGGATTCTTGATACGCATCGATCGCGCAAAGCATGTAGGTTGCCTGATCGTCATAATGCGTCGTGTCTTGATTTGCTAAGTGCCAGTAGGCAGTGCCGAGATTATTTTGAGTCGCGGCATAAGCGCTAGGAGCCGCCTCTAGGGTGCGATAAATCAGCGCCACTCGGTAAGCCCCGATCGCTAAGTGCAAAAAGTCTTCTGCCATCGCTAACTCTTGAACCGCTTGATCGCAGCGGGAAAGATTCCAATAGGCAGTCCCTAAATTGTTTTGCAGCATCGCGTAGTGCATCGGCTCACGCTCTGGAGTGTAATAGCGCAGGGCTTCGTTATATGCCAAGACAGCAGATTGCAGATTAAACATGGGCATACGATGCTGCGCCAAGTTCCAATACGCGGTTCCTAAATTGTTTTGAGTCGCGGCGTAGCGAGCCGGATCAGTGTCAAAGGGGCGATGTTCAATCGAGGCTTTGTATGCCGCGATCGCATGTTGCAGATTTTCTTCGGGCGATCGCAGACCTGCTAAGTCGCTGTAAACCGAACCGAGATTGTTCTGAATCATCGCATAGGTCTGCGGCTGAATCGCCGGATCAGTACGATCGATCGCGAATTGATAAGCTTTTAAGGCTTTCTCTAAATTCGTTTCGACAGCACCCTCTCCAGAGCGAGCTTTGATCCAATACAAATTGGCGATGTCATTGAGCAAATCGGGCACTTGCTCAGATTTCATGTCGATCAGTTTCAGGGTTTGCTCATAGGCGCGAATCACGATCGTTAAATCCCCAGAACTGGGACGCACCGGATCGAGGCGATCGCGATACCAATCTCCGAGGTCGCGATATAACTGAGCGATCGTCGCGGCTGAAGCCCGTTGTTGATGCAGATCTTCAATCTGCTGCAAGAATTGTAGCGGTTTCGCATCAGGATGATTCGTCTGCAAGATATCGCCAATCGATGCTTGATCCTCAAGATGGATCGTCTGCATGACTGAAGCCAGCACGAAATCTGAAAGCTCATTATCCAGCTTAAGTTTGCGATGTCCGTTAGTTGGCGCAGTTGCAGGCGGCGGAATTTGTACCGAATTATCTCCGAACGGATCACCTTCAAACTCAAATAAGCCCGTGTGCCATTGCCAGAAGTTGGGCACAGTCTGCTGAATCGAGCGACACCAAGGACGCGTCAGCCAAAGAACCAGATTGAAGTCGAGTTTGGGCAGTTGCAGCGCGATCGCAGACAGCGAATCGAGAAATGTTCTTTGAATATGAACAGGCTGGCGCGTTAAGCGATCGATGCCCGTGATTTGATAATTGGGCATCCCCGCTTGGACATGCGCCAGAATATCAGGATTTTCTAAATCGAGGTCTAGACTGACGAGCGAAGTGGCAGGAGTCTCTTGAGCAAGCTCAGCCTGAAGCTGTGTAGCCAATTGACTACGTAAGGCAGCATCATCACAAACGACCATCAGAATTTGACGGCGCAAATTTAGACTTAACGCCATCCGTAGGCGCAGATAGATCTGTTGGTTCAGACTGGGAACAGCCTGAGAGACGATCTCGTTCACAGGAATATCTTGAGCGAGGGGGTGACGATCAATGACAGACATCAGCATTTCAAGAATCGCTTGTCAAGCGCAGTATAGACGAGATGATATTAAATCTCTTCGTCGAATCTGACCGATGTTCAGGATGAAACTGAGGTTTACGTAAATTTATGGATTGTCCCAAGAAAAATCCTACGAAAAAACCAGGTTACCTACTAAGGTAAGCGACCTGGTTCGTTTAAATCTACTGTAGAGCGAATTTTTGTTTAGGAAACGGCAGCGGCGACAGCAACCAATCCACCAATCAAGACTACGGCAGCGATTCCAAGAAAAATGTAATTGCGTTTCTGATTTTGGGTCGGCGGTTCGGCTTCGTACATTTTCGGCTCGATCGCAAAATTATTCAGCAATCCACTCTCTTCTTTGACATATCGCATGGGTCAATTTCCCCTTAGTGTTTTGTTAACTTTAGCAAAGTTATGGTAAATGCTCTATACCTTCAGCAGGAAGATTTAATATTCGTTACGAGAGTTAATTCTGACTGCGCGTCAGCCCATTTTGCAGCTGAAACCAGACAGCGCAATGGTTACAATCATTCAGCGCAGTCGCAACGCCGCTTACGATCGTTCAAGCCATGCCCGCATTTTCCCTGGATTTAATAAGCCATATGGATCGACTTGCTCTTTGAATTGCAGTTGTGCGAGATCCACCATTTTCATCCCGCCATCTTCAATTAAATAGGTGTGCGGATTAAAAATAAATGCGCCTTTCGATTCGTGATCTCGAATAATTTCGTTCAGGCGCTCCTCGGTTGTATAGCGAACCAATTGCAACGAAGCGGGGCGGGCTTTGCCTCCATATCTGAGAAATTCCAGATGAAACATGACTTCATCCCCGTAATGGTGATACATTTCCTCAAGCAAAGACAAGTTCTTGTCGTCGGGGAAGAGGGTTTGTAGATAAGTAATCGTCGGATCGACGCTGCGCGCATGTAGGGTTGTATGGTTCCAAGTATATTCAGCCAGGGCAATCCCTTTTCCGGCTTCTTGAGCCGGTTTTTGATACGTGATTTCGCCGGAAAATTCTTTGACGAATTCGGCAAGTGGCTCTAAACAAGTCTCAGAAATCATTAACAAAGCAGCGTGTTTTCCGGCAGGAATATAACTTTTCAGTGCAGCAAAGTATTGAGGAATCGGATCGGGACAAATGCAGACCAGCTTTTTGATCATGCCGTCTGCATCACTGAGCGCTTGCCCAAACCGCGCCGCACTCATAAAATCGGGAAAATTGACGATAATTTCTGACCAGGGATAAGCCGGAGCCAAGGGAATTTCTAATTCGGTGATAATCCCATTCGTTCCATAAGCATGAGCGACTTTGTAAACGTCATCGCCGCGTAGTTCAAGAATCCGCGGCTCGTCTTCCATCGTGATTACTCGAACGGCAAGGAGATTGCCACGATCGCGTAATTGCCCATACGTAACTGAGCCAATGCCCCCGCTGCCGCCGCCAATGAATCCACCGATCGTCGCAGTTCGATACGTCGAGGGAGCCATGCGAATTTCCCAGCCGATTTCGCGGGTTTGCTTATCTAATGCAGCAAGTTTTGCACCCGCTTCGACACGCACCACGCCAGGTTTCATCCACTTGACTGCCGTCATTTTCGTAATATCGAGGATCACCCCGCCTTCAAGTGGAATGCATTGCCCATAGTTACCCGTTCCGGCTCCCCGCACGGTCAAAGGTACTTTGTGACGCACGCAGGCTTGAGCAATTTTGAGTACTTCCGCTTCATTTACCGGACGAACAACCGCATCGCCAAATTTGTCCTGCAATTGCGGTTGTAAGACAGGGCTAAAGTGGTAGTAATCGTGAGAGAGCTTTGCAACTTGGGTTGCGTCGGTAATAATATCAAGTCCAGCTAAATCGCTGAGAACCGATGCGATCGCATTCGGAGTCGTGGTGGTCATCGCCAAATTCCTGAATTATCTGCTGTTTCGACTATAAAGGGATTTTGCAGGGAAATTCGTATGAGACAATCCATTTTGGAGTTTGGATGACGAGAGATTTGCCAGTAGAGCAGTTCAGCCAAATAGGGTAGAAAAGATTTGGTATACAGAAATCATCTGAAGGCAAAGCTTTGAGAGTTCTATATACGCGAAAGCCTAAGCTTCAGAGAAAAGTAGTTGATTGATTAAATTCAGGACTGTTTCGGGACAGTTCAAGGGATGTTCTAGTAGCATTGTTCGTTCTGCGTTATGAGATCAACAGCACTGGTCAAGATTACTATCTACCCTTCACTTCCTCGCCCATTTTTAGCAACAGAGAGAAGCCGTACAACTTTGAGCAGAACTGTTATCGATCGCAATTTGCCAAGCTCCGATGAATTAGACCCAAATGACTGTCATCGAACCAATGAATCGCCGCTGCATCTCCCTCAATTCAGTCAATCCCAAAGCGATTTGGAAGCAACAGGGCTAGCACTACTTCTACCGCATCGCCCCCATTGTATTTTTCCAAGCTAGCTCTCGACAAAGCACAATCAACGCCCGTTCTTCGGCTCCCTTAAAAAGTTGCTTCTCAATCAGCTCCTCTAAAACCTGATGCGTCAACTGAGTCGAAAACGTGCCCCCACAGTTCAGCAAATGGCTGTAGTAACAAAACTGAGATCGACCTTCTTCATTCAGATGAAAGTGATAAATCTCCTCCCACGTCATCCTCCGCACTGGCGTATTCACCGGAACCACAACGCGCGGAATTCCCTGAACCCCATACGGTTTACCCGAACGCGTATTCAATTCCCCCACTAAAACCGTCCACAACAACGTTCGGACTTCCTGAACTTGATCAGGCGTAAACATAGGATCAGGCTCACTCGTCAAGCGAATGCCCGTATTGAGAAATAGCGGATTAAAGAGCTGAGAATTGTAGACGATCCCGACTGCCCAATGGCGATCGTCTTCCAATTTGACAAATGTGCCAAAGCCGTAATCATCGGGAGAAGGCGCATCGATAAAATCCAGGCTATCGTCCACCTGCACCACATAATCGCAGTGTGAATTCGATTTAACAATCTTTCCTAATCGCATGATCGACTCCTCAAGCATTCACAGGCATTTTACCGCTATGCGAGTTTTTGTACTACAAACTTGATTGTTTTTAGCTTTCGCCTCCCCAGTCTCCACATCAGTACGATAAGATAAATTCCTGCTTGTATACGCCACCACAAAACCATCATGAGTACTGGAACACTGTTCGATAAAGTTTGGGACTTACATACGGTCGGAATTTTACCGTCGGGTCAAACTCAGCTTTTTATCGGACTCCATCTCATTCATGAAGTGACCAGTCCTCAAGCGTTTTCAATGCTGCGAGAACGCGGTTTATCCGTTTTATTCCCCGATCGCACCGTTGCCACCGTTGATCACATCATCCCAACCGACAACTTAGCGCGCCCCTTCGCCGATTCGATGGCAGAAGAAATGTTGCAGGAGCTTGAAAAAAATACTTCTGCTAACAATATTCGCTTCTATCCAGTCGGTTCTGGCAGGCAGGGAATTGTACATGTGATTGCACCGGAGCAGGGATTCACGCAACCTGGAATGACGATCGCATGTGGAGATAGCCATACTTCGACACATGGAGCATTCGGCGCGATCGCATTTGGGATCGGAACCAGTCAAGTCCGCGACGTGCTAGCTTCTCAAACCTTAGCGTTGTCCAAACTAAAAGTCAGAAAAATCGAAGTCAACGGCAAGCTCAATCCTGGCGTGTTTGCCAAAGATGTCATCTTGCACATCATTCGCAAACTTGGGGTGAAAGGCGGCGTGGGCTACGCTTACGAATTTGCTGGCACCACGTTCGAGCAAATGAGTATGGAAGAACGCATGACCGTTTGCAATATGTCGATCGAAGGAGGCGCACGATGCGGATATGTCAATCCGGATCAAGTTACCTATGACTATCTCAACGGTCGAGATTTCGCACCCAAAGGCGAAGCATGGGATCAAGCGATCGCATGGTGGAATAGTCTCCGTAGCGATGCCGATGCTGTTTTCGATGATGTTGTAGTTTTCGACGCGGCTGACATTGCTCCAACTGTAACTTGGGGTATCACACCGGGGCAGGGAATTGGCATTAGCGATCCCGTTCCTACTCCAGATACGATGCCAGAAGATGAACGAGCGATCGCGCTTGAAGCTTATCAATATATGGACTTGAAGCCGGGTGAACCGCTGCAAGGAACCAAAGTCGATGTCTGCTTTATTGGAAGCTGTACAAACGGGCGTATTTCTGACCTGCGAGAAGCGGCAAAAGTCGCTCAAGGGCGACAAGTTGCAGCAGGTGTAAAAGCGTTTGTCGTTCCGGGATCAGAGCGGGTAAAAGTCCAAGCTGAGAAAGAAGGACTCGATCGTATTTTCGTCGAAGCTGGGTTCGAGTGGCGTGAACCGGGTTGCTCAATGTGTCTCGCAATGAATCCTGACAAATTAGAAGGTCGGCAACTCAGCGCATCTTCTTCCAATCGCAACTTCAAAGGGCGGCAAGGTTCAGCATCGGGTCGTACTTTACTCATGAGTCCCGCAATGGTTGTTGCAGCAGCAGTCACAGGAAAAGTGACCGATGTGCGTGAGTTGATGTAATGGAGCGAGGACGAGGTGCAAACCGAAACGATCGTCAAATGGTCGATTCGGTTGCACAGCAAATAGGAATGAACTCGTCGCAGCGTCGAGAATTTGGCAAATACATTGAGGATGTCAAACGATCTGAAGGTCGAGGAGGCGCAGATAATTTTACTTAATGAAGAATTGCTCGAATTAGCCGATGAGTTTCTTGAGCTATGATGAGTCAATCCCTCAACACTTTGCTGATGAGTACGATTGAAGTCCCCTTAAGATTATCAGGGATGTTGCCCCCCGCGGAACACCTCATTCAAATGTTCGGGAGTGAGCCAACAAGAAGTTTGCGGCAGGGCGATCGTGTTTCTAAACGGAGAGTACAACCCGTCGATCTCTGGCAGTTAGATTTAGCAGCGATTCAAGATGGCGAATCTCTCCAGAATGCTGCAACTCAGTTGAAACAACTTGCACCTGAGATCGCAACACTCGATCGTTCAAGCTGCCGCGCGGAGTTATATATCAGCACGATTCGAGAAGAAGATCAGGGCGGATCTTCACTGCCAACTGAATTGGTGATTGCTGCTGCTGAAGCTCAGTTGTCGATCGAGGTTTCAATTCTAATCATGCTTGATGATTACGTTGAACCAAACTCAGTTCAACCCCAGTCTCAACTAGAAGGAGCATCAAGCAAAAGCTAAGATGCTATTTCAAACCTTAACGATGTCAGGCAATACAATGCAAAGTCAATTCATACCTAGCAATGAGAACCTTTCACATCTGCAAATATGAATTATCAAAAGCAAGTTGCCGATTTTTACAATGCTAGGACTGACTATGATAATGAACTCACTTATAGTCGCGCAGTCCGTTTACTAAGCTACACTCCATTGCATCCTGATTATGCGGTCTTAGATGTTGCGACTGGAACAGGTAACATTGCGATCGCTGCTGCCAAACACGTCAAATCTGTTATCGGAATCGACATCGCCGCAGAACTTCTCAAAATCGCCCAACAGAAAATCACCGCAGAACGCCTTACTAACATTCAATTGCTTGAAATTGATGTCGAAGCTTACCAAGCTGAACCAGAGCAATTTGATGCCATCTACTGTTCGTTTGCGATCGTGCTTTTTCCCAACATCTCCAAAATTTTGCAAAACTGGTATTACTTTCTCAAACCTAATGGCTTCATTGCTTTTAGCTGCTCCTCTGAGAACTCCTACCTTGTAGATACGATCGTAGAATCCTGTGCCGCTCATGGTGTCACCCTGCCAAACCTGCATTACTTGCTTGGAACCCCTGAGCGAATTCAGAACTTACTCGGATCGATCGGCTTTCATTCCATCGAAATCCATCCACACCAGCTTGGAAAATATCTGACAGTCGAACAAGCCCAAAGCCGATGGAGCGGAAAATTCTGGCTGCACATTGATAATCCGCTACCTCAAGTAGACCCAGCAATCCTTGAGCAAATTAAAGCAAGTTACGATCGTGCGATCGCATCACTCGCCACCGATCAAGGTATTTGGCACGAAGAACTGATCTACTACGTGATCGCTAACCGCGCTTGAACTCTCAACTTCAGAGCGTTATGTCAAGACATCAGGTTGCAACACTGGAATTTCGATCACAAACTGTGTCCCCGTTCCAAACGTTGAATCATAGTAAAGCCTACCTCTGTGCCGCTCCGCAATGATTTGATAGCTAATTGAAAGTCCTAACCCGGTTCCTTTTCCAACAGGTTTCGTCGTAAAAAACGGATTAAACAAAGAAGACCGTACACTTTCTGGAACGCCTTGCCCATTGTCCGCAATCATAATTTTGACGAAGTTTTTCTCAGTCACCTCCGTCCGGATGCGAATCGTACTCGGATTCTTCTCAATCTCCTCATAGGTTCGATCGTGATTCACCTCTTCTAACGCATCGATCGCATTACTCAACAGATTCATGACGACCTGATTGAGTTGCCCTGCGTAGCATTCAACCAGTGGCAAATCACCGTATTCCCTAGTAATTTGAATCGCTGGATGCTTTGTCGTAGCTTGTAACCGATGGCGTAAAATCAGCAGCGTATTCTCAATCCCTTCATGCACATCGACTGCTTTGTATTCAGCTTCATCTAATCGGGAGAAGTTGCGAAGCGACAAAACAATTTCCCGAATCCGGTTCGTCCCAACTTGCATCGATTGCAAAAGCTTTGTCAGATCTTCAGTCAGAAACGGCAGATCAATCTCATCTAGCTGATCCTGAATCACAGCAGGGGGATTCGGAAAAGTCTGCTGATAAGTTTCAACCAAAGTGAGCAAGTCTTGCGTAGAAGTTTTGACATAGGAGAGATTACCGTGAATGAAATTCACGGGATTGTTGATCTCATGCGCTACTCCTGCCACCATTTGACCCAGTGCAGACATCTTTTCGCTCTGCACCATATGTAACTGAGCATTTTGTAAATCTTGCAGAGTCGATTCTAACTTCTCAGTTTTGATCGAAAGTTCTGCCTGAGTTTTCTCGGACATTTCTCTTGCTTCATCAATGGCTAAAACCTGCGGTAAGCTACTCCAACAGGCGATCGCAACTCCCAAGAATGCCACCACGAGTAGCACCAAAATCAGCAGAGAAGACTGAATGCTTGCTGCTACATTATCTAATGTTGATCTCACCCACCAGCTAATACTCGTCGTCATAGCAATGATGACCAGGAGCGAAATCACCTGAGTTGAGAGGAAATCTGTTTGTTCCGAAAGCAATTTGGGTTGATAGAGCCGAAACCACCATTCAGACTGAAATGGAGCAAACTTAACTTGCTGCATTCCCCAACTGAGCAATCGAACGATGAAAGGAAGCGACAGCCCGAGAAGTAAATCTTGCCAACTCCAAGCCATTCCACCGACAATCAGTGCCGTGACTTCAATGCACAAGAAAAAGAGCGATGCTTTTGCCCAAAGAGACTCTGGACTCTTACGCTGATGCCACATTCCCAGATGGAACGCGATCATCGCAATCAGATAGCCCGTGCCTGTGATCATGATGATTCGATCAACATTTCCCCAGACCAGGCATATCAAGCTAAACAGCAGAGTTAGAGAAAGTGCAGGTGCAAATACTCCTCGCTGTGAAACGACCCCAAAAACTGGAGCAATATAGCGATCGCGTGCCAACTGATAGAGAATTCGAGACGTATTAGAAACAGCAGTCGCAGAACTCAGCAAAGCACCGCTTGCAATTAACATCGTCACCAGCAATGGAGCAGCATCTCCCCAGAAAGGTTGCGCCGAATTCACTAGAACCAGAAAGGTCGAGGTGGCATCAGTAGGACTGAGACGATTGATAATCCAAGAGCCAGCGATGTAGACAAGCGGTAATAAAACAGCAGCACCTGCAATAAAATTCAAGGTCGATCGAGGCCGCTGACTATCTGCGACAAATGAAGATCCCGTTTCAGCCCCATAGACGGCATACACTGCCATGAAATACCATTTCATCCAACCTTCCAGCGAAAAGCTTGCACTTTGCATCGGCACGATCGTTGAGTTGTGCGCGAAGAAAGTTAGCCAACTGAATCCAAACACACAAAAAGCAATGATCAGTCCGATCGCAGGCAGCACAAAAAACGAGTGCAGGATACTCAAAGCTCTCGTTCCGCTGAACGCAAGGATGTAGGGCAGTAACGTAAAGAGAACTCTGAAGAAAGTCGTTGGGATGTGAATTGAGATGGGATCGAGATTTGTCTGAATCAAATCCGTCAAAATCATCGCATTCATCGGAGGAATGGAAACCCATCCAAGCCAGTAACCGATCGCGCTATATTGAGCGATCGCTGGATACGCCTTTAATAATCGAGTCGTATAGTTCGGCGTTCCACCTGAAACATCAGGATAGATTTGCCCCAAATGCCGCACTTGCAGATTTAACATCACTCCTGCAATTGTACTGATGATCCAGACTGAGAGAGCTTGTATCCCAAGCGCTCCATGCATCGCTGGCGCAGTTCCTAACCAAAGCAGCACTCCCCCTAAACTGAATCCCAAAGTTTCAAACGAGGTTAACGTTCTTGGCAGAATCGGAGGCAAGATCGAACCAGGATTCGCTGAAATTGGCTCAAACTTCCACCGAGAAAAAGATTCGGAACTGAATATCATAGAGGGCTTTTAGGCTGCAATCTTTCTCCTCCAAGCATTCCCAACTCAACGCTCATAATCGATGGAAAACTTAACATTTCCTCAAAGAAAACTAAAATCAGTCCCCATCAGGTTGAGCGATTTTGGGTTCTGATCAGGTGCATTGATCTGCATGAAGTCTAGACCCTCAAAACAAAACATCTGGCACTGAATCAACTGCACCAGATGTTAATGAATTAATGATTAGCCCTAAGCTTCGACAGCTTCCGCTTTCGGTTCTTCTTGTTTCACGGTCAAATAGCGAATCACTTCGTTACTCAAGCGCATTGCTCGTTCCATTTGAGCAATCGGGCTTCCATCTGACTTAAAATTCATTTGGATATAAACACCTTCGCGCTGTCTTTCAATTTCGTAAGCCAAGCGACGCTTACCCCGATGCTGAGTTTCGATGATCTCCGCACCGTTTTCCTTCAAGATCGATTGATACTTCTCGATCGCTTGATCGACTGCTTCATCCCCGATGTCAGGACGCAAAATATACATCGTTTCGTACAACTGGCTCATGAAATCGACTCCTTATGGTCTAAATGGCTCTTTCGAGTGATCAGCATCGCCCAACAATCAGACAAAAATCGCTTGATTTAGGTTGGGAAACCCCAATAATGAAAGGGCAAGGAATTACAATTCTATACCAGTTTCTGAATGATTCGTCGCGCTCTATTCCCCGGTCTAGCAAAATACGATTAATTTCTTATGGCACAGCGTTATGTCCGCGTTCAAACCCCTGACGACAAAATCTATTACGGCTTACTGCAAATCGATCGCACTGTTCAAGTTTTAGACGCTCCCCCTTGGCATCGAGGACAACTGACAGAGCATCGACTAAATGCCGCTGAATATCGGCTGCTTGCCCCCTGTGCGCCCTCGAAAATTATTGCAGTCGGCAAAAACTACGCCAGTCATGCCGCTGAAATGGGAACCCCTGTGCCCCAAGAGCCGCTTTTATTCCTCAAACCCACCACCACCATCATTCCGTTGGACGCTGAGATTTTGTATCCACCGCAATCTGAGCGAGTCGATTATGAAGGAGAATTAGCGCTAGTGATTGGCGATCGCACAAAAGACTGCACCCCTCAACAAGCCCACAGCAAAATTTGGGGATATACGATCGCAAACGATGTCACTGCCCGAGATCTACAAAAAAAAGATGGGCAGTGGACGCGAGCCAAAGGCTTCGATACGTTCTGCCCCTTAGGTCCTTGGATTGTCAGAGAAATTAATCCCGATGCGCGCATCCAAACTTTTTTGAATGAAGCCCCCGTTCAATCTGATTCGATCGGAAATATGGTGTTTTCACCGGATTTCCTAGTCTCCTACATTAGCCAAGTGATGACCCTACTCCCTGGAGATGTGATTTTAACGGGCACTCCTGAAGGTGTGGGAGCCATGCAGATTGGCAATCGAGTTCGAGTTGAAATCGAAGGCATCGGCTTCTTAGAAAATACGGTTGGCGAACGCTTACCCGTTCGCCAAGCCCAATTACAGGATTAACGCACCTGCATATAGACGGCATCTGAGATCGTGGGAATTTCTGCATAACGTCCCAATGCAGATTGCACGATCGAATACCCGACTGCCACAATCATCCCTAAAAAGACAGCGTTGAATAGCGTTTGCGTCAACAAGCCCATACCAAAAATAGGGGATAGCGCAAATTGCCAGATAATGCTGACCAGACTCAATAAAATTCCAAACAGAATCGCTTGCATGGTATTGAATCGGATAAAGTGCGGCACATTTTCGTTGCGCACCACCAATAGGAACAGCGCAAAGAACACAATTAACGGAATGAATCCGGTGTAAATCGAGAGGAGTGGAGCCAGGGGCAAGGCAACGATCGCAACCAGTGGACTGAGAAACGAGTCCGTCGCCAGCAAGATCCGCCCAACGAAGCCCACTACATCTAATAAGGGTAAGAGATACACTAGACAAGCAAAAATGCGATCAGACACCGTTGTAGAGCCGCGCCACGTCATAACTCAGTTCTCCTCGTTCGTATTCAGATGAATTGGGATACGCCCAGAATAGCGCACTTCCACCTTATTCAATATTTGCCACCCGAAATCCCATCTGGCACTCAAACTGATCTGGGGTCTTTTCCCCCAGTTTCAAAATTGCCTGCCCGCAACGCAGTTGACCCTGCCGCCATCTGGGTTGTCCACTTTGATCTGCCATTAAGCAGTTCTGGCAAACTTGCTGGGGTGAAAGGAGTTGTTCGCCCGCTAGGATGACTAACATCGCGCCTCCAAAAGAATGATTAAATCACACACTTCATGAATCTTCAGATCGCATTCAAAGCGCTCTACACTTGACCCTTGAGCCTATTTTAGAACAAGCTTTTTGAAAAGTAAGGTAATTCTGATACAGCTTAACTGTCAGATACGATTCACTGCTTTGACATATTTTTCAAACCAAATCGGTTCACTCTTGAATTGCAGTTCGATCGCTTGAATAAAATCGCTGAATTCTGCAATCAAATCTGGATTACGCCAGCCTTTTCTTGTTTCTTCTGCAATGATTCTCAACGCTTCTTCAGGTGAAAATGCTTTTTTATAGGGGCGTTCGCTGGTCAGCGCATCATAAATATCAAGGATTTGAAACACTTGTGCCAAAAAAGGAATGTCATCGCCTTTCAAGGCATCCGGATAGCCAGACCCATCCCAACGTTCATGATGATGCCGGATGATCGGGACAACGCCGCGCATGGTTCGCAGCGGTTGACAGATTTTTTCGCCGATCAGGACATGCTGTTTCATAATCTGAAACTCTTCAGGAGTGAGTCGTCCTGTTTTCAGCAGCACAGCATCGGGGATGCCTACTTTGCCGATATCGTGCAAATATCCACCCCACATCAAGTCGCGAATTTGCGATCGCGTTAATCCCAAAAATTCACCGAATGCTTTTCCCAGCATCACCAGTCTTTCACAGTGATCTCCAGTATTTGGATCGCGACTTTCAACGGTTCTCGCAATTGAGAACAACACTTTTTCCGCGTGATCTAAATCTTCATTCAGGCGTTTCTGATGCACGAGCGATTTGACTCGTGCCGAGAGTTCTAATTGATCAAAGGGTTTGGTCAAGAAGTCGTCGCCCCCGGCTTCGATGCCGCGGAGCCGCGATCGGCGATCGTCTAATGCTGTAATAAAGACGACTGGCGTTAAACGAGTGAGTTCATCTTCTTTGAGGCGACGGCACACTTCATACCCATCCATGCCTGGCATCATCACATCGAGCAAAATCAGGTCAGGATTCGTTTGCTGAAGTTGTGCAAGTGCAGTCGCGCCGCTTTCTGCTTCAATGACATCGTAGCCTTCTACAGAAAGCAAAGCTACAGCGGTCATCCGGCTCGAAGGATGATCGTCTACTACCAAGATGGTGGGTCGCTCCAAGTCTAGGTCATTCACACGGGAAACGCCTAAGTCACTGAACAATAGGAGGCAAAACTAAATTGCCTTTTCCAGTATGGTCACGCAACCGAGGAAATTGATCAGCGCGGGGATGGAGAATCACAATCGCTAGCATTCAGCGTGATGATCGTCACTTCGGGAGGACAGAACAATCGACCTGGAAAGTAAGTTCCTAATCCACGATTGACATAAAGTCGATTCTTGCCAATGTGATGCAGTCCTTTGACCCATTCCCAATGTTTCATAACTCGGTAACAGGCAGCGAGAACTGGAATTCTGTACTTGATTTTCTTGGGAAGGATGCGATAGAGATAGGCGCAAAAGGCTGAAATATTGACAATGCCTGGAATGATGATTTGCCCACCGTGGCTATGTCCTGAAAGTTGCAGATCGACTCGCCATTTTTGTAGGGATTCGGCGCAGTCGGGATTGTGAGCGAGCACAATGCGCGGCAAGTCGGCAGGAAGTTGCTCCATGACTTCGCTAGATTGTTTGTAGGCAGGCGACCAAAAGTCTGCGAGTCCAACTAGGGCAAGTTCTGATCCAACCGGATAAACGATTTCATTCCAGAGAATTTGGATATGAATGTTGGCTAGAGCATCAATGATAATTTGCTGACTATCGCGGCGATATAAGTCGTGATTGCCCAAAATGCCATAAATTCCTGATCTGGCTTTTAACTGTTGCAAATGATGGACAAGTTCATAAATCGGCTGCGGATCATCAGTCACAAAGTCGCCTGTGATGACGATGAAATCGGCTGCGGCTTGATTGGTAATCTCGATCGCTTGATTCAGAATTTTTTCAGATAATCGCTCTCCGTCAAAGTGCAGGTCAGAGAGTTGAACGAGTGTTGTCCCATGCAGGTGAGGGGGAAGGTTGTCGATCGTGAAATTTAGGGTTTCGACCTTAAGCGACTGGGTGAATAGGGGCTGCATATCATCTGGCTATAGCGCGCTCCTAGCTTAACAATTCTGAACCGATGTCAGCGGTGAAGCCTTCATGAACGCTTTAAGAAAATTTGGTGAGCAGTCCTAAGAGTTTTCGGCTAGTAGGAGTGAGCAGTTTTCGGCGGTAGGCATCTGCGGCTTTTTTGATCATTTCGGCTTGAGTGGGATAAGGATGAATGACCGTAGATAACGTGTTGAGTCCGCGTTTCCCGACGATCGCGGTTGTGATTTCGCTGATCATTTCTCCGGCATGACGCGCGACGATCGTGGCTCCAAGAATTTCGTCTGATCCTGTTCGATGCAGTAATTTGATGAAGCCGTTGGTTTCTCCATCGGCAATCGCACGATCGACCTTATCTAAGGTGATTTTAATCAGTTCAGCGTCATCGCTTTCGTAGATCCCGACATGCGCGACTTCGGGATCGGTGTAAGTGACCCAAGGCATGGTCAAACTGCTGAGTTTCGATCGACCAAACCCAAACGGTGAAAACAAAGCGTTTTTAATCACAATTCGTGCTGCCGCATCTGCCGCATGTGTGTATTTCCAATCCATACAGATGTCACCTGCTGCATAGATGCGCGGATTGGTCGTTTGCAGATAGTCGTTGACTTTGACACCTTTGCGATCGTAGTTCACCCCCACCGCTTCCAGATTCAATCCTTCTACATTCGGGGCACGACCTGCACCCACAAGAATTTCATCGACGACAAAGCTCTCGCCGTTTGCATCGATCACTTTCCCATCAGGAGAAGATCTAACTTGATCAATGTTGCAATTCAAGATCACGCGAATGCCTTCTTCGAGAAAAACTTGCTGAAGCAGTTCGGCAGCGTCAGGATCTTCTCGATCGAGTAACCGAGCATGTTTATGAAATAGCATCACTTCACAGCCTAAGCGCTGAAAGGTCTGTGCCAATTCACAGCCAATTGCACCGCCGCCAATCACAGCCAAGCGACGAGGACGATCGGTTAATGAAAAAACTGTTTCATTGGTTAAATATCCTGCTTCTGCTAATCCTGGAATTTCAGGGTCACGCGCCCGTGCTCCAGTCGCAATCACGGCTTTTTTGAAGTTGAAAACGCGATCGCTCACTTGAATGCGATCGCGATCCAAAAAGCTCGCTTCACCCAGAAAGACATCCACGCCTAATTTTTTAAATCGATCGGCTGAATCATTTTCACTGATGCCTGCTCGCAATTGACGCATTCGTTCCATCACAGCCGGAAAATCGACTTCAATCGTATCCGGAGGAATCACACCAAACGATCGAGCATCTCGCATCTCAGCCACGACTCTCGACGATCGAATCATGCATTTAGACGGAACACAGCCGACATTCAAGCAATCTCCGCCCATTAAATGTTTTTCGATCAGCGCCACTTTCAGTCCGATCCCCAGTCCGGCGGCTCCTGCTGCAACGACTAAACCTGCCGTTCCTGCGCCTAGAACCACCAAATCATAGCGATCGCTCGGTTGCGGATGCACCCAATCCGGCGGATGCACCCGCGAAACCAAGAGTTGATTGTGAACATCATCAGGAGAAATCAGGCTCATGAATCTTCGACCCCGCTATCTTGCAACGCTTTTCGCGCAATTCGTGTCACATAGACTGTTACGACTACTGTAGCGATTAGCCCAACGATTCGAAGTCCCCATTGCGCTAGTTGTGCTTCTGAACTCAAGGGTGCTTTGCCTAAAGTTGCTAGATTGCCCGCAAGCGAGCCGATGTAGACATACATGATGATTCCAGGAATCATGCCGAAACAGCCGATCGCATAATCTTTTAATGAAACTTGGGTCACACCAAACGCATAATTTAATAACGTGAATGGAAATACGGGAGACAATCGGGTAAGGATAACAATTTTCAATCCTTCTTTTGCAACTGCTTGGTCGATCGCTTTCCACTTCGCATTGGCTTCAATGCGTTGAGATACCCAATCTCTCGCAACATATCGTCCGACTAGAAAAGCTGCGATCGCGCCTAAAGTCGCCCCAATTGCTACATAAAGTGAACCAAGAAAAAGTCCATAGACAAGCCCTGCCCCTAGCGTGAGCAGCGTTCCCGGAATCCAGAGAACAGCAGCGCACATGTAGAGCAGGATAAACACGATCGCGCCTGTCGCGCCAAGATTTTGAATCCAAGTCAGGGCATCTTGTAGCATTTACTAAAAAGTAGCATTTACTAAAAAATAGAGTGCTGAAATTAAAGTAACGTGAATCTCGTATCGAGGAGCAGCTTGCATCCGATGTAAGAATTTGTAATAAAAACGCTCATCAAAACGGATTACCTTAACAAATAGCGCAACATGATGATTTCTACGGTCACCATTAAGTTCTTGATTCAAAGCCTTACACAGCAATGGAGACAAGCCCTTAAGCTAAAACTTGGGATCATCTGTAAAATGACACGTCAGCAGATCACTTAAATTTACAGTGTTGGGAAGTTTAGAATGAGCAGTAATTTAGCAACAAAACTTCGCGAAGGAACCAAGAAAGCTCACACGATGGCGGAAAACACCGGATTCATCGCGTGCTTTTTGAAAGGAACGGTTGAGAAAGAATCTTATCGCAAGCTCGTTGCAAACTTTTACTTTGTCTATTCGGCAATGGAAGAAGAGATGCGCCGACACAAAGATCATCCGATCTTGTCGAAAATCTACTTCCCAGAGCTTGAACGGAAAGAAACGCTAGAACAGGATCTTGCTTACTACTTCGGTAAGAACTGGCGCGATCAAGTCGCTCCGTCGGATGCCACTCAGTCCTATGTCGCTCGAATTCATCAAGTCGGACAAAGCAATCCTGAGTTGCTGATTGCTCACTCTTACACGCGCTATATTGGCGACTTGTCGGGTGGTCAAATTCTCAAGAAAATTGCTCAAAACGGCATGAATCTCACAGAAGGCGAAGGCACGAACTTCTATGAGTTCAAATATATCTCTGATGAGAAAGCCTTCAAGAAAGAGTATCGGGCACGTTTGGATTCGATGGATATTGATGAAGCAACTGCTGATCGAATTGTCGAAGAAGCAAACGATGCGTTTGGCATGAACATGCACATGTTCAAAGAGCTAGAAGGCAACCTGATCAAAGCAATTGGACAAGCATTGTTCAATGCGTTGACCCGCAGACGCGCACGCGGCAGCACAGAGTTGGCAACGGCTGAATAGGCTGAATAATTCGAGTCTTGAGATTAAATTCTCATTTTTTGAATCCTGGAGGCTTGGTGAAGAAACCCATCAAGTTTTCAGGATTCGTTGTTGGAATTGGTATGATTAGCGCGATCGTGAAAGATTCCGCGTGATGCGAGAAGTCGGGATTTTGCAAACATCCAACTTCTGAGAATCTAAGCTTTAGACTAAATGGACTGAATTTATGGCTGCGAAGATTCCGGTTACTGTCATTACTGGCTTTTTAGGAAGTGGAAAGACTACGCTGATTCGTCACCTGTTACAAAATAATCAGGGACGGCGAATTGCTGTGTTGGTCAATGAGTTCGGAGAAATGGGAATCGATGGCGAACTTCTGAAATCTTGCCAGGTTTGCCCCGAAGACGAGACGACTAATGAGACGAGTAATATTGTCGAATTGACGAACGGCTGCCTCTGCTGCACAGTGCAAGAAGAGTTTTTGCCCACGATGTTGGAATTGCTCAAGCGCAGAGACAGTTTAGACTCGATCGTGATTGAAACCTCTGGCTTAGCTTTACCAAAACCGTTGATCAAAGCATTTCGCTGGCATGAAATTCGTAATGCAGCTACAGTCGATGGTGTGATCACCGTTGTCGATTGCGAAGCGGTTTCAACCGGAACGCTTGCGGCGGATTTGCAAGCGGTCGAAGCACAGCGACAAGCCGATCCCAATCTTGACCACGAAACGCCGCTGCAAGAATTGTTTGAAGATCAGCTAGCTTGCGCTGATTTAGTGATTTTAAATAAGACGGATCTCGTAGACCGTGAGGCTCAGGAGAATGTGCGATCGCTCGTCGAGCAGGAGCTTCCAAGAGCTGTCAAAATTGTGGAAAATGGGCGGGCAGGAGAGCTTGATCCAAACTTGCTTCTAGGGTTCAATGCGGCGGTAGAAGATCATTTAGAAGCGCGTCCGAGTCATCACGATACAGAAGAAGAACACGACCATGACGATGAGATTAACTCGACTCATTTAATTTTGGATCAAGCCTTTGATCCGGAACAGTTGCGATCGCGTTTAGAAAAACTCGTCCAGGAGCAGGAGATTTATCGAGTCAAAGGGTTCGTGGCAGTGCCAAATAAACCAATGCGGCTCGTCATGCAGGGGGTGGGTTCCAGGTTTGAGCATTTCTACGATCGACCGTGGCGAGCTGATGAACTGAGACAAACTCGACTGGTCTTTATTGGTAAAGATCTCGATTCGACTCAATTAATCTCGAAGCTTGCTTAGACGACCATTTCGCCGCATTCATCGACTAAATAGCACAATGCTCGGAATCTTAGACCGACAAATTGGTCATACAGGGGATTCAATTTGCACATGGGGGGGATATGCGCGATCGTGCGTCCAAACAGCTTGATATCGCGTTCAAACGGGCATTGTGCTGGAATCAGTTTGCAGACGAAGTGAGCAGCTCTACGATCGTGGATTTGAATCGAGTCGAACCAGTTGCGGAGTGGTTGTAGGAAATCGAACTTTTGAGGTGGGCGAGCGATCAAGTTGGAGTCGAAATGGGTTTCAGACATAATTGACCTTCCAGACAAACGAGAGAGAGTAGCCATCAACAGAGAGAAGAAGAGAAGAACTTGTGTTTTCTCACTTACAAGATACACAAGCAGTCTTAGATTTCCGTGAACTTCAGAAGAGAGTTAGTTGAAGTGTTGATGAATTAACTCAGTGAATCAATTCTGCTTATTTCAGCTTCAACATACCCATATCTATGTATGAATCTCTCAACCTATGCATTAGATTTCGATCCGATTTTCTATCTCTTTTCTTTCAAGATATTCTTAATTAAAGCGATCCCCGAAAGCAGCGCACAGCATCCAACAGGGTAGTTTTTTCTTCACCCCCAAGCAAAAGTACTCCTGTTGGTATTCATCCTTAGACATAAACATAGGGCTACAGCATCAACTGTGCAAATTCGTATTTTTTATTACTATCTTCAATTCTCATAATCAATAGATTTTCTTAAGATTAAAATGCTCGAATTCTTATCAATCAATTTGATAGATTGAATACATTTCCTAGGGCTGTCTATGACTTCAACCTTATCTGAGCAAATCCAGCAGTTTTACGATGCGGCCTCTGGCTTATGGGAGCAAGTTTGGGGCGAGCACATGCATCACGGCTATTACGGCGCAGACGGCAAGACCCAAAAGGAGCGCAGACAGGCACAGATTGATCTGATCGAAGAATTACTGAAGTGGGCGGGGATCACAAAAGCAGAGAAAATCCTGGATGTCGGATGCGGCATCGGAGGAAGTTCGCTCTATTTAGCTGAAAAATTTGGAGCGGAAGCAACGGGAATCACCCTGAGTCCAGTGCAGGCAAATCGGGCAAAAGAACGATCGAGAGTGGCTCAGATTTCCGCCAATTTTCAAGTCGCTGATGCGCTGAATATGCCCTTCGAGGATAATTCCTTTGATTTAGTGTGGTCGCTGGAAAGCGGCGAACACATGCCGGATAAGCAGAAATTCTTAGCCGAATGCTATCGAGTGCTTAAACCGGGTGGGACGTTTATTATGGCAACTTGGTGTCATCGTCCGACGGATCAAGTGCCGCTGACGATCGACGATCGCAAACGGTTGGCTGAGATTTATCGCGTGTATTGCTTGCCGTATGTGATCTCATTGCCGGAATACACCGCGATCGCGCAAGAGATCGGACTGCACGACATCCAAACCGCAGACTGGTCAACGGCTGTGGCTCCATTTTGGAATGTTGTGATCGATTCCGCTTTTACACCTGGTGCAATTTTTGGCTTGCTTACATCGGGCTGGACAACCATTCAAGCCGCGCTCTCGCTGGGATCAATGCAGCAAGGGTACAAACGCGGATTAATTAAATTTGGCTTGCTTTGCGGCAAGAAAGTTTAGAACCACGGTAGGGTTTAGGGGTCAAGATTCCAGAAAGTTATGAGTCGAACTTCTTACAAATCATCCAACAAGTCATCGAATAAATCATCGAATCTCGTTCAACGCTATGCCCCTTGGCTCTATGCTTTCTGGAAATTCTCGCGCCCTCATACAGTGATTGGAACGTCATTAAGTGTGTTGGGGCTATATCTGATCGTGCTTGCTGGCAATCGCGAATTATTGCTGCATCCGACCTTGTTGATCGCGCCTCTGATTGCCTGTCTGTGTGGCAATGTCTACATTGTGGGGTTGAACCAACTTGAAGATATCGAGATCGATCGCATTAATAAGCCCCATCTTCCCTTAGCTTCCGGCGAATTCTCGGTTGGGCAAGGGCGACTGCTGGTGGTACTGACAGGAATCATCGCGATCGCAGTTGCCGCGTCCCAGAGTCCTTATTTGTTCGGAATGGTTGGGCTGAGTTTAGCGATCGGCACACTCTACTCTTTGCCGCCCGTACGATTGAAGCGATTTCCGTTTTGGGCATCGCTGTGCATCTTTACGGTCAGAGGCATGATCGTGAATTTGGGATTGTTCTTGCATTTCAATCAGGGCTTTCCCATTCCCGCGAAAGTTTGGGCGTTGACCATCTTTATTTTGGTGTTTACGTTTGCGATCGCAATTTTCAAAGATATGCCAGATACAGAAGGCGATCAACGATACAACATTCGCACATTGACCTTGAGACTGGGACAGCGCCCGGTGTTCAATTTATCGCGGGCAGTTTTGACCGGGTGTTATCTATCGATTGTGGCGATCGCGCCTTTTTTACCGGGTGTCAATGCGCCTTTTTTGATGGTGAGCCATCTGACAGTATTAGCAACCTTGTGGTTTCGCAGCTACAAAATTGACTTACACGACAAAGTAGAAGTTGCTCGGTTTTATCAAGTCATTTGGAAGCTGTTTTTCTTAGAGTATTTGATTTTTCCGGCTGCTTGTTTTCTGGGTTAAGCGATGTCAGGCAAAGTTTTTTTAGTGGGATCAGGACCCGGAGATATTGGAAATTTGACGATGCGAGCGTATCAGTTGCTCACTCAGGCTGAAGTTCTCGTTTACGATGCGTTGGTCGATTCGCAGTTTTTAGAATTGGTGGCGGACACCTGTTTGAAGCTGAATGTTGGGAAGCGAGGGGGACAACCTAGCATGAAGCAGGAAGATATCGATCGCTTACTCGTTGAGCACTGTCAACAGGGGAAAAAAGTCGTTCGGCTCAAAAGTGGCGATCCGTTCATCTTTGGACGAACCACTTCGGAAATTCAAACGCTCAAAGCGGCAAATTGTGACTATGAAGTTGTTCCCGGTATTTCCTCAGCTTTAGCCGCTCCGCTGTTCGCCCATATCCCCTTGACTGATCCGGTCTTAAGCCGTGGATTTACGGTGATTACAGCGCATGAACCTGAGCGATTAAACTGGCAAGTCTTGGCTCAAATTGACACGCTCGTGATCTTAATGGGAGGTAAACATTTACCACGAATTGTCGAAGAGCTACGTCGTCAGGGAAAATCAGAACAGACCCCGATCGCAATTATTCGGTGGGCTGGACATCCTGAACAAGAAATCTGGAGTAGTACACTCGATGAAATCCTGTCGCAGGTGACACCCCAGCGATTATCGCCTTGTGTGATCGTGATTGGGGAAGTCGTTCGACTGCGATCGTTTTTATGAATTTGCCTCTTTTTAACAAAACTATCATCGTCACCCGCGCCGCAGGACAGTCGAGTCAGTTCGCTTACTCGCTGCAAAACTATGGCGCAAGTGTGCTGGAAATGCCGACGATCGAGATTGTGCCTCCGTCGAGTTGGGCGGGATTAGATCAAGCGATCGCGAAAATAAACGAATTCGATTGGCTAATTCTGACTTCGACGAATGCAGTCGATTATTTCTTTGAGCGATTGGGTTCTCAACTTCAGGATGTCCGGGGACTGTCGGGCATTAAGATTGCCGTGGTGGGCGAGAAAACGGCTCAGCGATTGAGACAACGCGGATTACAGCCAGATTTTATCCCGCCAGATTTTGTGGCGGATTCGATGGTGATCAATTTTCCAGTCTCGGTCGAAGGAAAGAAAATTTTGTTTCCGCGCGTTGAGACAGGCGGGCGGGATGTGCTCGTGCGTGCATTTAGCGATCGCGGGGCAATTGTCACAGAAGTTGCCGCCTATCAATCCACTTGTCCGAGAATTCCTGATGCCACTGCGATCGCGGCGATTCAAGCTCACAAAGTTGATATCGTTACCTTCGCGAGTTCTAAAACCGTCAAGCATTTCTGCGAATTGTTGCAAAAAGCGATCGGGGATAATTGGAGCCAACATTTAGAAAAGGTACGTTTCGCGTCGATCGGTCCACAGACTTCTAAAACTTGTCGAGCCTTGTTAGGGCGCGTTGAGATTGAAGCCGAAGAATTTACCTTGGAAGGGTTAATTCAAGCAGTTGTGCGATCGGCAAGTCTGAAAATGGACACTTGAGCAAAGTTGATATCGGGGTATTGCTCCCTATTCAGCTAGTCCTCTTGCTTTAGCGTGGCGGGCGGTATACACTTCCCCATCTATTCCTGCTAACGATTCCGTTTCGGTTTGATATGAGTCAATTTGACTCCTGACACGGCTCCATCTGCATTAAAAAGAAGTTCAGCTTTGCAGTAGGAGGCAGTGCGTGTAGTGTCATCAGGACAACTTTGCGAATGGGGTTGGTCAGATGTAGATGAAGTGAAGTCAACTGCTTTACCATCATTCAAGATTGCGAGATAACTGAAAGCAACTTCCTCTGTCACAGGTTGCTGGAACATCATTGTGTATTCTTCTGTCGATTCAGTGTCAATAAATTTCGTCGTCAGGCTGCCGTCTTTGAAAGCATAAACGCGAGTAGAGCAGGGAGCAGCCACCATACTGAGTCCACAATCGCGATTGATTTCTAGCACTTGTTGGAAGAAAGAAGAGCTAAAGTCTTGATAGATAAAGCGATCGTCATGGTTGACCAGACTCTCATCTTGCACAGCGACTTCCGAGACTTGATGGGTCATTTGGCTGAGCGGAAATTCGCAAGCTGTATCCCCACTCACGCAGCGATTCTCACTCTGCCCTTCAGGCGTGAGTGGATAGACCTGATTGACTTCGGGCAGAGGCGCTTTGCGATCGTCAAGAGCAGCTGGACTAGAGAAGTTGCCGTGATATTCGACAGCCGAAGTTTTCGGATCTTGAATTTTCAGAATTGCGGTTCCATCTGCAGCGATCGTCATCGTTCCAACTGTTCTCATTCCATCTGAAACCGTGAAGTTTCGCGTTCTAGTGGCTGAACTGGAATCTTGCGCCTCAGAGACTGGTGCAATCTGTGGCTGCCGAGGTGGAGTCGGTCCAGCTTGTACTTGGGGGACACTGGAGAGCGTCGAATTTTCACATCCAGACGTAACTAGTCCAATCGTTCCTGCTAGTGCAAGGGTCGCAACTCGCAAGGAACCCGTCCCGTAGTTTTTTGAGAACATACGATACAAATCTTGTAGAAGTTTATGACAAAGGCGACCACCCCGATAAAAACACCCTCGATTCTCCATCTTGTAATGTACGCGAGTTTTGTCCTTTTGGCTGCAGTTGATCGAGATAAATCCTATTGGCGCTTAGAAACTTCTTTCAATACGTCAATCCTTTAAGATCTGTTTAAAATAGATCGCTAAGCGTCGATGAATGAAGTCTGACACTTTTGCTCGATCGCGTTCAACACATCTGCTTCTGGCTGAGAAATTCCGCCTGTACTCTCTGCAATCCGACGACATTGAGCTAATAGAGGAGCGGCAAAATCGCAGTTCAGTTGATCCAACAAGCTAGCTAAAGGCTGAGGTGACTTTAAGTGAGCTGCGATCGTCTTCATTGAAGACGGTTCTAACTGCAATTGTTTTAACTCAGGCAAAATATCTTCCCATGTTTTCTCTGGATAGCTCACTAAAAGCATATGTGCAAGGACTTGATCCACAATTGCTTGCTGAGCGATCGCGACATTGAGATAAGCTTCGCTCTGTTGCTGAATCGTCTTCAAGGTTTCGGTCTTGGGAACTTCAGAAGCTTCTTGGATCTGGGCTTCGTAGAATCGACTTGCGGCATAACCGACGGAATAGAGGATCGTCGCATTTGTACTTGCACCGATCGCGGCTCCAGCAAGCGGAACATTGCGTAAAAACTTCAAGCCTGCCTTCAATGCGTTGCCGCCACCGAGTGCGAGTCCAAAAATCGCTAACACTTCACCTTTTCGGGCTGTATCACGCAGATTCAATCCATAGGCAGCAGCAATTTCATAGACTAAAGCAGTTTGTAGTGCCGTTGTTGCCGCGATATCAAGTGCGAGAAATGCCACAGCAAATCCAGGCAAAATGCTGGTCACTAAGCCCGTACCACCTGCTTGAATTGCTTTTTTCACCATCAATCGATGCGAGATTTGGCTCGGTGTTTCGTTCGGAAATTGTTGCTGAAGCTTTTTCACTTCTGCTTCCGCTTTTTCTAGGTTCACTTGACCTGTCAGCCCAAGTAACCACTCCAATCTCAACACTCCTGCAAATCGCCTGACGATCGGATTTTTCAGCAAAGGAATCGTATCGACAAAATCTAAGGCATGTCCTAATCTCGGTAAAAAGCTCCGAATCAAACGCAAAGAATGCTGCGCGATCGTACTTGGAAGCGCGAGCAAGTTTTTACCAGTTTTTTGAGAAGTGGGTTGTGCCATAAATCTAGATTGCAGAAGTTATTTTTAGTTTCTCCCTCCTGAAAAGCTTTTTCATCCTTCTGCATAGGTAAAATTCATTTCTGCTACATCCTTCTGCATAGGTAAAATTCATTTCTGCTACATCCTTCTGCATAGGTAAAATTCATTTGTGAGATGGCGTTAGAGAGCTTTCTGAATCGCCGCTTCTGCAAGCGGAGCCATGATCTGATATCCAGCGTCATTCGGATGTAACCCATCTTCCGCAAGGTGCGATCGCAAATATCCTCGCTCATCCACCATCGAACTGTAGTAGTCCAGATAAATGAGATGATTTGTCTCACAATATTCAATGATCCACTGATTGAGCATTTGGATCTTGGTAAGAGGTCGAGTGATGGATCGTTCCTCGCTGACCGGAAGAATCGAAGCAAAGATGAGTCGGATCTGATGTGCCTTTGCGAGATCTGCGATCGACATAAAATTATTCTGAATTTGTTCGATCGTCATATGTCCCGTATTGCCTGCAATATCATTAGTTCCAGCAAGAAAAACAACAATTTTGGGACGCAGATTAATCACATCAGGACGAAATCGAACCAGCATTTGAGGAGTCGTTTGCCCGGAAATTCCACGATTGACATAAGACTGATTTGGAAAATACAGCGATAAATCCCACTGATCAGTAATGGAATCGCCAAAGAAAATCACTTCAGCCTGTTTGACATCGCGATTCGCCTGCTCATACCGTTGAAGCTGTGCCCAATCGGTCATACGCTCTTTGATCAGCGACGTTTCCCAAACACTGAGTTCGATTCCAGATTTGATCTGACGATAGAGTTGTTTAATCGGGTTCATTTCAACCTGCGCGACACATCGATCGATAATGCACCTACAGAAAGGGGATTTTGGCTGCCTTTACTCGAATTAAAAATCACGGAGATGGCATTATCCCCTGCATTCAGCCAGACATTCTCAACGGTGACCGTTTGCCATTGATCTAATGCACCTGTTTTTGGGAAAAGTTGTCGATCGACCAAACTTTTTCCATTCACATACAGATATCTCACAGCACTTTCAGGCGAGGCGTACCGAAATTGCAAATCATACCGACCTGAGCAAGCGACTGAAACATTGAACTTTGTTGTATCAGCGCTCAATTTGGGTTGAATGCCTGTCCAAGTTGTTCTCAAGGCAATGGCTGCATTCAAAGCATCGATCGCGCTCGTTTGCCGTTTCGCATCGGCTTGATCAACATTTCCTGCCCAATCGAGTCCAAATTGACCGTTCTGATTGCGATTTGCCCAAATCGACTCTGCATTTCGAGTAATAAATTCTCGATAGCTCAGTTTTGGGCTGACTCGATACAACTCGGCTAAGTTCCGCATGAAGATGCCCTTAAATTGCGGTCCATCATTGCCACAATCATTGTTATCTTCGCAGGGTTCGCGTAAAATTCCGTTTCGGGCAAGTTTGACGATCGACGCATCGGCGATCGCTTCTGCCTGTTGCAACAATTTGGGGTCATTTGTCCCCCGATATAAATCGACGAGTCCCCCAATCAAAACTCCCTGATTGTAAGTCCAAGTCGTTTTGCCATTATTTCGACAAGTCTCGTAATCTAAACCATCATTCACCAGATTCTCAGCATTGATCATTCCGCTTTGCTGATACCATTTCCAAATCTTTTGCGACCATTCTAAATATCGTTTGTCTTCCGGTTCACGGAGGTTCAATTTTGCTGCAACCGATAGCAATAATCCATTTGTGATTGCATTCTTGTAGTTCAATTCGCGCTTATGCCAGTAAAGCCCGCCCCCACAGACGTTATCCCAACCTTTCGTCATATCCCAAAAGATCAACTTAGCTTGATCTAAATACCGCTTTTCACCTGTGAGATCATAGGCTCTGATCCAAGCAATCGCCCACCAACCATCATCATCTCGAAACCAGGGATTAATAAAATTTGCGTAGCGCGGCTTTTGATAAAACGTATTGAAAATGTTGCCTCGATAGGTGAGTGAATCCGTTAATCTTGAATACTCGATCGTGGCTTCGAGTGCATTCGCCGCATTCCACCAATTTGCCGAGTCCCAAAGCCCCGTCCCGGCGTTGTAAAACATCTGCAATGCAGCCATGCCTGCTGCAATTCCTGGAGAGCATGTCGCTGGTACGATCATATACGGATATCCCTCAAACCCTTACGGTGTCTTATTGTGACGCAAATTTGCATAGTACGATTGAACTTTTGAAAATCTTGCACTACAATGCAGCGAACCAATGTAGGAATCATTGTGAGGACACGTAAATGAACAAAGGTGAATTAGTTGATGCGATCGCTCAAAAGGCGAGTGTCACCAAGAAAGAAGCTGATGCAATTCTCAGCGCAATGGTCGATACCATCCTTGAAACCGTGGCAAGCGGCGACAAAGTAACAATCGTCGGATTTGGCAGTTTTGAAGCGCGGGAACGTCAAGCCCGTGAAGGTCGTAACCCTGCAACGGGTGCTGCGATCCAAATTCCTGCAACTCGCGTTCCTGTGTTTGCCGCAGGTAAAGGCTTCAAAGATAAAGTTGCACCGCAATAATTCAATTCATAAAAATGAGCTGCTAGTTGGCTGTTGCTGCGCCGACTAGCAGCTTTTTTGTGACCAACTCTTGACACATATTATTGATTGGCTTATCTTCTTTATTGAGAAGAGATTTCAATAAACTGCTCAATTCAGATAAAAAGCCCCTTCTTTTGGGGAAGAGGCTGTGGGGTTCTTGCGTTGATTTTGAGAAAAACTTTTACTCTAAGGAGGCTTAGACCACCCAGAAATCTATCGCTTCAAGCTATCCGGTGCTAGGAAGTGAGCAACATGGAATGCTCGATCTTCTGTTGCTAACAAAATCTTTTCTAGCAAAAAGCGCGTTGCGCGATCGCCGAGGCTTTCTGCTTGAGCAGCCTGACGACGCAGTAGGTCAATAATTGCCTGTTCTGCGACTAGATCGTGCTCCAACATCGATCGACAACTGTAGGCTCCATCCGGTTCTGGTGCAAAACAGCATAACTCAGCCAACTTTGAGAAGCTTGCGACTGGAACGCCGCCCAAGCCTTCGAGGCGCTCCCCAATTTCATGAGCATGGTCTTGCACAGCCTCATAGCTTGTTTCAAAAAACTCATGAAGCGAGTAAAACTCTGCACCTTCGACAACAAAATGATGCTTTTGATACTGCAAATACAGTGCTTGAAAACTTGCGAGCAAAGCATTCAAACCTTCGCAAACTGGCTCAGTTGTTGTGTGATCGAGTAGAACTGGGTTTTCAGCGATTTGACCAAATTGACGTATCAAAACTTGCGTGTTGGACATTTTATTCTCCTAATGATCTAGAGAGCTTAGCTGTAAAAACAAGACAGTTCGGAAACGCTGGAATGATATCTGTACAACCACTTTCTTCTACATAATTGGCGCATTTTCTATGAGAAATCAAGTGAAATTCTGTATGTTTTTATTCATTTCAAATCGCAATTGAGAAAAGATTTTATCTAGAAATTTTTCGTTTCATTCATATCAACTTCCTCCTAGAATGCTGCTGCACAAGTAAGTCATGAAATGCCCTAGCTGTGGCTCAACCCAGATTAATAAAAACGGGCACTGCCGAGGAAAACAGAACTATCGCTGTAAAAGCTGTGGTCGTCAATTTGTCGCAGCGCGATCGACCAAAGGATATTCCGACGATGCCAAGCAAATCTGTCTGAAAATGTATCGCGACGGCATCGGATTCAGAGCGATCGAGAGAACAACAGGAGTTAGCCACAACACTATTATTAATTGGGTAAAGCAGATGAATGCTCAAGAGCAATCCGAACCTGATCCCCCGGAGGCTGTATCCTTACAAAACTGTGCAAATTCGGAACTCCAGTCTTCGAGTCTTACTGAGAAAGATTTTTTTACGCAAAATTATGAATTTAAATCCTATTGAGATTAAAGGCGGTCATCGCTGGCAAATTTATCACCGGCTTTGCGAATTGGGGATCGCCTGTACCTGTAATGCTTATGAGCCTTTGATTGTCAAAGTCGAGACTCCAATCGCGCTCGTGCAACTATGGAGCGTTGCAAAACACATCACAACGCCCCGTCAGACCCAAATCGCATGGCTCGAAACTTGCTGGAACTGTCGTTAACAATTCCGCAATCGTGTTAATGCCACTACTAAACTGTCAACCGAAGCGCGAACTGTTGAAGCAGAATAGCCAGAATTCACAATCACACTAAATACAACGGGAGAATAGCCTGGAGGCGTAACGTAACCTGAGAGTGACACCACACCAGAGATTGTTCCAGTTTTGGCAAAAACAATGCCGCGAGCGGGGGTATTTCGGAATCGACTACTTAAGGTTCCGCTCACGCCTGCAACAGCGAGCGATCGCCGAAATACGTCTGCGTTGGCTCCTTCAGCCATCGCTTGCAACGTTTGCACAAATGCCTCTGCACTGGCGCGATTACGATCGGCAAGTCCTGAACCATCGACCATACTATAGCGATTCGGATTGACTCCCAACTCAGACAGGATCGATCTAACAGCAGTGACTCCACTCGCGGTCGAGTCCGATCCATTGGGGTCTTGCAACCGTCCCAACGTTTTTAAAATCGCTTCTGCATACGCATTATCGCTTTCCTGATTGGTTTCAAAAATCAGGCGTGAGAGCGGGGGGGAAATGACCGATGCGAGTTCTACTTCTCCAGGAGGTGCAGGAGTCCGTTTCACCAGCGTTGAACCTTTGACCTGAATCCCGGCATTGGCTAATCGGTTCCGAAACTCACCGACAAAGTAATTGCCAGGATTGGGGACTGCGCCAGTGTAAATATTATTCTGATTCAACATCAAACTGTTGACAGGCGGTGCATAACCTTGTCCTCGATCTTCTTGATCCCAGTAAGGATTAAAATCAGCCCCTCTAAAAACCGTGTCATCTCCAATCAGTAACCCAACTTGTCGAATCCCTTTTTGGCGAAGTTGCTGCGTCAGCGAGTTTAACTGTGCCGAACTGAAACTTGGATCTCCTTGACCGATGACTCGCAAAGTTGCAAGGTCTGAAGTATTGCTATTGCCGAAAACGGGAGTCCGGAGCTGGTACTGTGCACCCAGCCGAGTCAGCGCAGCAGCAGTTGTGAACAGCTTGTTATTAGAAGCGGGAACAAGCTGAGTGAAAGGATTGCGAGAATAAAGATTTTGCCGTGTGCCTCGTGGAGCTTGAGTTTGAACTAAAACGCTCCAACTGGCTGGAAGCTGATTGACAATGCGATCGAGCGTTCCTCCCAATTGCGCTGGACAGATGCCTCCATTGGTGGGAGCGGGTGTTGTGGGTCGAGGCGTGACAGGCAACGGTGTCGTGCGAGGTGGAATAGGGAGCGGTGTCGCGCGCGGCAGCGGGGTGAGCGGCGGCGGAAATAGCGGTGTTTGGGCGCGGACGGGAGCAAAAAGGCTTTCAGACGCGATCGACAATGCCAGTGTTGCACAAACCAGAGGAGCCAGCTTCATAGGAGCGATTTCCGGGTATGAATATTCATCGGCATTGACTACTGTACCGATGGATTTGTTGCCCAATTTTTGATTGTTTGCAATCCGAAATCGAGCAACAAATCGCTGAATATTATACGCTCATCGCCAGCATTTTCTGAATTGGACGCAATGCTGCAATCCGAGTCGATTCGGGCAGGGTGATCTCTGGCGTTTTATTTTTCATTGCCAAATACAATTTTTCCAAAGTATTCAATCGCATGTGGGGGCATTCATTACACGCGCATTGATTCAAGGGAGGAGCCGGAATAAATTGCTTATCGGGTGCAGCTTTCTGCATTTGGTGGATAATGCCGGGTTCAGTTACCACGATGAAAGATTGTCGATCGCTCTTTTGACAATAGTTCAGCAAGGCTGTGGTTGAGCCGATGTAGTCAGCGTGACGCAGCACCACTTCCTCACATTCTGGATGGGCAATTACTTCTGCATCAGGATACTGAATTTTTAACTGCACCATTTTCTTTTCAGAAAACGTTTCATGTACCATACAGCTTCCTTGCCAGAGCACCATGTCCCGCCCCGTTTGCTCGATCACGTATTTTCCAAGATTACGATCGGGTGCGAAAATAATCGGCTGATCGGCTGGAATCTGATTTACGATCTTGACCGCGTTGGCACTGGTGCAGATGATGTCACTCATTGCTTTGATGTCTGCGGTGCAATTTATGTAAGAAATTACCAAATGATCAGGATATTTTGCCTTGAATTTAGCAAACTCATCGGGCGGGCAGCTATCTGCTAAGGAACATCCTGCATTCAAATCGGGCAGCAAAACGAGCTTATCTGGATTGAGAATTTTCGCGGTTTCTGCCATGAAGTGAACGCCTGCAAATACGATCACATCCGCATCAGTCTGAGCAGCTTGCTGCGATAAACCGAGCGAATCGCCGAGATAATCAGCGATATCCTGAATATCTGGATCTTGATAGTAATGCGCCAAAATTACCGCATTCAATTCACGTTTGAGATCTGCGATCGCGCTAAATAAGTCGCGGGGCAGAGCAGTTTTAACAGGAGCAGCAGTCGTAAACATGCGCGATCGTCGGTTAGAGAGTTTAGTTAATTATAGTCTAAACTACCAAAAATAAAAGCGCCATTTCGGATTAATTTACCAAGAAGTAGGGAGTGGGGAGTGGGGAATGAAAACTCCCTACTCCCCACTCCCTACTTCCCACTCAACCGCCGATAAACCGTCGCCAATGCCGTCTCATCTCCCACATTCCCCGGAAACAGCACGACAGGTAGATTCGGAAACTGAGGATGATCTGAATCCGTTCTGACCATCGAAACTCCTGCTAAAACCTGTCCCAAAAGTCTCGCAGTTCTTAAAGCTAATCCCTTACTCAAAGTGTCATTTGAAGTAATGCCACCTTTACTAATCAAAAAACCGATATCCGCAGGCAAATGCTGCAAAATATCCATCAATAATCCAGAAACCGATTCCCCAAAATTCAGCCGAGTCTGAGCATCATCAAAAGTTAGCTCTGTCCGACTCGTATACACGACAGGTGTGTTTCCAGCATTGTGAATCTCATTAATTTTCTGAACGGCATCATTGAGCAAAGCATCGTGAGCATCATTCGACCTGACTAACTGCCCCACTTCAATTTCCACTCCAACTGTCCCCGGAGCTTCTAACAATTTCTGCAATTGCTCGGTCGTTTTCTTCACATGCGACCCAACAATTACCGCACCAGGCTTCCCATCCCGCACATATTTCGCCATTTCTGCCTGTGCGATCGGTTGCGCTCCCAAATTCGCGAGCGACGTTAACAAACTCGCTGCACTCCGAAATAAAAATCGTTTCCCTTCAGATGCCACAGCCAATACATCTGACGCAAACCGATCCATATCCCATTGCGTTTCAGAGTCTACAACGCAGCATTGATTATTTTGTAACTTATCTAATCGCGCTTGAATTCCCGATCGAATATCCGCGAGTACAAAACGTTCAACTTGATCAGCTCGAATTCGCCCGTGGGTCTTCTCTTCAACGTAATCAGGCAAATAGCTATGCTTGTATCCAAAAACGGAATCCTTCGCAAATTCAGTTTCATGAACAGGTGTATCCACTCCATTCACTTTCAAATAATGAATACTATCGCGAGTCGTTCTCCCCCCTTCAAAAAAGGCTGGAACTAAGAAATGAGCATCAAATGGACCAAGTTCCTCTGCGATCGCATCAGTTTCAATCGGATAATGTCCTCGCAACGTCGAATCTGATCGACTCACGACTAGGAAATCCTCAATTCCGGTTTGAGCGATCGCGGTCTTTAAATTTCGACAGACTTCCTGCGTAATCGACTGAGCCGCTTCAGGAGTCAGCGATCGCGTGTTCGTCAAAACAAAAAAAATCGGTGCATCGTCTTGCAAACCGAACCGTAGGGTTTCTACATCCCACTGCATCAGAAGCAAACAACTATGCACCGTCTGAGATCCAGTTGGATCATCATCAAGAACAATAATTTTAGGTTGCATATTCCTGACTCCTGGGCATTTACAACGCTCAATCTATCAGGAAAAGCGCCCTATTCTACTTTTTAATGTCCTTCGCCATCTTGAGGAACATGTCCATGTCTGATCCAGCCGTGCGCCGAGAAGTACTCTCAGCGGTCTTGCTCTCGGCAGGACTGCTTTCAACGATCGGAGCCGCATTCGTTTCAGGCTTGCCATTGACGATGCGATCCATTGCCGAAAGCTCTTGAATAAACTCTTTCTCTTCTGGGCTGTCCACAGTTTTTGGGAAAGTCCGTCTGATTTTCTTCGAGGTCTTCATGTATTCCAAGTTGCCAAACGTTTGCGCTTCATTGGAATCTAAAAAGAAAGCACCGCCTTCTTTCTCAGGACGAACAGCCTTCTCTCGCTTCGGGCGCTCTACAGGTGCGGATGCTTCAGCTTCATTCGATGTTGGTTTTGAAAAGAACCCACGGATAAACCCGGTCATGAGATGTCTTCGCCTCTAACTTTTACATTACTTAAAGTTGATTTTACCAAACTTAATATCTGTTTAGTGTTACAAGCATGGCAATTCTCAATCCATCCACTTGCCTTCGAGAAAAACAAGTGAACTAAATTGTCCGAATTGTGAGGATAAGTTGAGAAATTCCCCGAAGGACAGGAAAATTTGGCAGAATTAAGGCAGATAGAGCTTCTTAGGCAGTTCAAGAACTTCAATCCAGCCAGTGCAAATTCGCTGCATTGCACTTTAGGCGAACTTCAATGAGACAAGATTCCTATCGATCGAGGGAGACGTTCTGGAATCCGATTTCATAGTCTTGAAGTTATTGATATAACTCTGCACGAACTCAATTTATAAAACTGCTCTTACGGATTTTGGGAGGATATGGCTATGTTTGCAAAAGTTGGCATCGCTTTAGCTTGTGCGACTGCTCTGTCGATCGCGGCTCCAATCCGAGCAGAAAATCCACAACATGTCCAACGACTGATTCAAACGGGTGCATGTTCCGGGTGTGATCTGACAGGTGCAGATTTAAAAGAACTGCATGCCTTAGGCGCTGATCTCCGAGATGCAGACCTCACAGGCGCAAATCTCACAGGTGCAAATCTCGAAGGCGCAGATCTCACAGGTGCGATTCTCAAAGATACAAATCTGAGCGGGATTAACCTGACGAATGCATCGCTCGATCGTGCAAATTTAACCAATGCCAACTTGTCAAGCGCGCGTCTCTACAATGCAGAAACATTCGGCGCAATCCTGACAGGCATCAACATTCAGAACGCTGAAGTCTACGGCAGTGGCATTGCAGCAGGCGGCGAATACTAATCAGTTCACCAGAATGCCCTAATCAGAACTGAGGATATTTGAGCCAAATCTTCTCAATTCGCTGCGATTCGGCTCAGTTCAACGCTCCAGATGCTGCTAACCGAGCGAACGACCTTATCCTCCCCAAACGCGATCGAGAACCATCTGCGGGGCAATGTCTGCCATCTTTCCAGTCGGCGACTTGATGCCCAAAACGCGATCGCTCTTTGGCAAAATCTTCGCAGGTTCCGTTTCGCCGAGTAATGCCAAGGTAAACGTCTGAGCCGCGATCGCCGCATACATAGGTGCGCCATCAGTAGTAAGAACTAGACTGGCTCCAGCGGTCATGGCGACCAGTTGCCCCATATTTTCAGGTGCAGAAGTTTTGGTTCCAGGACACAGTTTGATCAATTCAGCGACCAGTGCTGCATTCTCTTCATCTGCGATGAGAACAAGCGGGAGCTCCGGCTGCTTTTGCTTGAAATCTGCAATGATTTTTTGCCAATTCTCGATCGGATAAGACTTCAAACGTCCCTTCTTCTGTGTATCCGCACCTGAATACATCAGAACATAACCGCCATCTTGCAGTCCTAGCCGCTTGCGCTCTGCATCTGCCCATTCCAAGTCTTTCGTTGGCACACTGACTGCAAGTTCGCCTAACGGTTTATCAATCTTTAATCCCTTCAAAATGTCGTGATAGACTGCGGCTTCATATTGCTCCGGTCTAAACTCGACTGCCTGAGTCAGAAATCTCTCTGTGGCTGAACTTCTACTAAATCCAATTCGGGTTGGAATGCCGCTGAGCCATAAGAGAAATCCAGTGCCCCAACCTGGGCTAAGAGAAAGCGCGATATCGTATTCGCGATCGCGCAACACCCCGAGCAAATTTCCCCAATCTGCCAAACTATTGCTGCCACTAAAATCGAACAAAATTGTGTCGCTGACTGATTTAGAGACGCGATACGCTGCCTTTGCCCTTGGCTCCACGACCACATCGATTTGGGCATCAGGATAAGTCGCCTTCAAATCATCCAGCGTTGGAAAAAATAGGATTTGATCGCCAATGCCGCCAGGCACTAGGGCAAGAATTCTCATAAGACAGTTATTGTAAGGCTGCATTCCGCCCTTAATTCTACGGGAAGAAATCGTTCAAAGAAAGAACGAAATTCAGCTTAATTGTATTTCTGAGCGAAATCGATTGAATGTGTCTCAGGAAACAGGAACTCAATCATAAAAAAGCCTCTAGAAGAACGAGAGTCTCACTAGAGGCTAAAGGGGATGAGAAGGCTAAATCTTAGCCAACTGCGGTCATCGATAATGCAGCTTCTTTCAAGACAGCCGCTTTATCGGTTTGCTCCCAAGGAAGCTCTAAGTCAGGACGACCAAAGTGACCATAAGCTGCGACATCTTGATAGAAACGACCATCGCGATCGCCCGGTGCAGTCCGTAATCCAAAGGTCTGAATGATTCCGGCAGGACGCAACTCAAAATGAGTCTTCACCAATTCCAGCAAGACTTCTTCGCTGACTTTGCCTGTGCCAAAGGTTTCGATCATGATGCTCACCGGACGAGCAACCCCGATCGCATAACTCAATTGCACTTCACATTTCTCAGCCAAGCCTGCTGCCACAATGTTTTTCGCGGCATAGCGGGCAGCATATGCTGCACTCCGGTCAACCTTTGTGGGGTCTTTTCCAGAGAAAGCACCGCCACCGTGACGAGAATAGCCACCGTAAGTATCGACAATGATCTTCCGTCCGGTTAAACCAGAGTCGCCTTGAGGACCACCAATGACAAATTTGCCAGTCGGGTTGACCAAGAAGCGAGTTTCACTATCAGGTTTGATGTCGATATCTGCAAAACAAGGCTCAACTACCAATGCCCAAAGATCGGTTTTGATGCGCTCTTGGATTGCAGCTTCGTCGGTAACGCCATCGATCTCTGCAGTGTGCTGTGTCGAAACGAGGATCGTGTCAATTCCAACCGGGCGATCGTCTTCGTAAGCGATCGTCACTTGCGTCTTACCATCTGGACGCAGATAAGGGAGTTGACCTGTCTTGCGAACCGCTGCGAGCTTCCGGGAAATCCGGTGCGCTAAGCTAATCGGCAAGGGCATCAGTTCGGGAGTTTCGTTGCAGGCAAACCCGAACATAATCCCTTGATCACCAGCCCCGATCGCATCGAGTGCTTCTTGGCTGAGTTCTTCACGGCTTTCTTGAGCGGTATCAACGCCTTGAGCAATGTCAGGAGACTGCTCGTCGAGGGCAATCATCACCGCACAGCTATTTGCACTAAAACCGTTTTCTGCGCCAGTGTAACCAATCTCAGCGATTTTCTTGCGGGCAAGGTCAATGTAGTTGACGTTCGCTTTGGTGGTAATTTCACCAGTGATCAATACAAGTCCAGTATTTACAACTACTTCAGCGGCAACTCGGCTACTTGGATCTTGGCTGAGAATTGCATCTAAAATCGTGTCAGAAATCTGGTCACAAATCTTGTCGGGATGTCCTTCAGTTACGGACTCGGAAGTGAAAAAATAACGACGGGTCAAGGGTGGTTTCCTCTCTCGCTTAAGGGTCTAGTACTTTAGAAGTCAGTACAGTTGCGGAAATTACACCACTTAGTTCTCAAACAACAGCCGAAGCAATTACTTGGAAGAGCCAAGTGGATCGGAACCGTTCTAATCTACGTGCAAGCATCCTAGCAATATCACGTAAAAAGGTCTATCTTCAAACTACATCTTCATGTAGTCTTTGAAATCCTGCACGATTGTTACTCATATTATGGTCTATTTCTGTTTTTCCGGATCCGTAGAGCGATCCCCAGACTTAGTGCTCAATATTTCTTGAATATAGAATTAAGGGTCATAAGCAGCCAGGTGGGAAAGATCTAGTTTGAACGGATATTTTTCGTCTCGGAAAAAGAGGTAGCATAATCGTGTTTCTTCGACAAGTTCACAGCTTTTCTGCCGCTTTCAGCTTCTTTTTTACGCAAATCTGACGCGATGTGCGACTAATTTTTGCCAAGAAAGTCTTGCAGACAAAGCTAGAAGTACAACATTTCTAGCGCCTGTGGGACAGTATGGATAATGCGATGTTCTACATAATCATATGAGCGCTTCACGTCAAAGATGTGTTCGCCCCAATCTTGATGGCTGAGCGTCCAATCCAGACTGCTCACTTCTCTTCCCGGTCCGCGATGGTCTTTGGCAATCATAGAACGATGATGCGCCATCAAGCCTGAACTGTTCCATCCCGCTTCAAATACCGCCGCGTGCATCGCTCGCCGCCCTGCAACCTCCCGCGCTGCCCACTGTGCGGCTATGCCTTGCGAAGTTTTGTGCTCGCTCAGCAGCAATCCTGTGATGCCTCGACTCACTTGCTCGAATCCAGCGGCTCGACAGAACAAGTATCGAGACTTGGCAAATTGCAATCGTGAATGGGATAGCGACAAAAGGCAGGATGACTCGGCTACAGCTAACGTCCTTATTTATTACGCGACGTTCCTTTTTCCTTTCCAGTAACTTGCCAAGTCGTGTACGATACGGGTTTCGATATAGACCGTTTCGCTTATACCATATAATGACTGGAGAAGTTTTATCTGGAGACTGTCTATAGTTCAGAAAAATCTATATCACTATCCAGAATGTGCTCGATCCTAGATAACTTGTTTTCCAAGTCTTCAATCTTTTCTTTCTCGATTTGAATTTGATGCTCCAATTTAAACTGATTGTTAGTGCTTGTCTCGATGGCTAACTCTTGGCTCAGTTTTGCTAGCTTTGTGGTTCTGGTAATGTACTCTTTCTGAAAGGTGCTCAATTGAAGTTGCAATCTCTGTCTTTTCAATTCTGTTAGTCGTTTGTTGCCAGACTCCTCCAAACGCTGAGGTGCTTGTATCTTGCGAGAAAGTCTAATTTCCGTCTCCAATATTCCTGCTTCTTCAGAGAAACACATTAATTCAGACCAACTTTGGTATCCACGTGCGTCAACACGTAACCAAATTGTATTTTCCGGACATTGAACAGAAAAAAAGAAATTCCCACCAGCATTACTACTCTGTATTGTTGGTCTGCCCTCAGTTTCTAAAGTAAGTTTCGCCCCTTGAATTGTTGTATTTGTGACATCATCCAAGACAAGACCACGTAATCTTCTGTAGGGCAATGCTGGCGTAGCTTTTCCTGCAGATTTTTTCCATTTTCTAACAATTAAGAATGCACTCACTACTATTCCAAGAGGGATTACAATAATACCAGCATTGATAGGGCGATCTTCAGATGCCATAGCTGGAGCATCGTTGTGATTAGGTGGAATAACCGGAGTACCTTTTTCAAACCGCTCAATGTTGTCTCTAGCTTTTGCCAGGGCTGATTCTGGTTTATCCAACTCGGCTAAAACTTTGTTATCAATAACATTCAAGAATTGATCAGCGTCGGTTTTTCTAAATGCAATGCCATAAAATTCCTTGCTCAGGTGAGGTAGATATTTTTCTCCGTCTGGAGCTGGATACTCCTGAGAAGGAAAAATCACAAACTCGCGACCTTCTTTTTTATATTGCTTATAGGGGTCTCTACGCTTTTGATAATAAGGCTCTCCAACTACTCCTTCTTCATTCACTCCATCCTGAAAAAGAGTTTCTATAATAACCGCGTCACTGGCATACGCTTGTATTTCCTTTTCCGTCCCGTCGTCTGCTAATAACTTTCCCTTGTCCAAAATATCTAGAGCATATTCTCTTGCATTAACACTATCGGTTTTATTAACAGGAGAAACCTTTTGATAATGAGTATCGCTTACATTACTAAATTTCAGAAAAGTTGAGGTATCCTGTGCAACAACAATGGGAAGATTCTTCAGTTTGAACCAATACTCATCTTGGGTAGACCTCACTAAATCTTGAGCAATGTCTTTCCTTAAAAGCAATTTCGTGCCTGTATTATAGAAATCCTTTGAAGAGAATAAGATTTTATCTGAAAACTTTGAAGATGGATTGCTATCTCACCAAGGTTGAAGTTGAAGCGCATCCCTAGAATTCGGTCCACACTCAATAGCAATATTCTCGCGGTATAACCCTTCAAATCTGCGAATGTACTGATGTAAGATATCGCGGCGCTCAACTGCCCAGCCTGTCTTGCTACTAAGTGTATTTGTGAAAACCTCACAAAATTCCATGACTGGTTTAGCAGCTGTTCGAAAGCCTACTAAAATTTTAGGTGGATTATTATGTGTCTCAACTTGTGAAACAGCTTTAGCAATACTGACTGCAGAGATGATACAAACTACGGTAAAAATAATAACAAAAACGCTTTTACTTACTCTGTTGCACAAGACAAGCATAGGGGGGCTAACAGTTTAACAAGTCTAAGTAGTCAACATTATCTCTGATTTTTCAGGAAATGTAAGTGATTGAATGAAAATAATGCTACTCCTCCCGCCTTTCTGTAATTATGGAATTGCAACAATCACGACTGTGATATTGTCTCGTCCACCCCGATCTTTTGCAGCATTAATCAACGCGGTGGCTGCTTTTTCACAGGCTCGGATGGTCTTTAAATGGGTTGCGATGAGCTGGTCTGATAATTCTTCCGTCAGTCCATCACTACAAAGCAGTAAGCGATCGCCGGATTGCACCGAAAGCGATTGAATTTCTACAAATTCCAAGTCTGGGCGACCTAAGCATTGCGCTAAAACATGTCGCATCGGATGAACCCTCGCTTGATCAGGCGTGAGTTCGCCGAGCCGCATCGCTCGTGCAACCCAGGTGTGATCTTCAGTAATTTGATCGAGCTTGGCTCCGCGCAGCCTATAAAGGCGCGAATCTCCAATGTGAGTACAGAGCGGTTCTTCATCTCGGAAAATGACAACAACAGCGGTCGTGCCCATATCCGATCGCTCTGGATGCAACCGCTGATCTTTGAGGATGGCTTGATTCGCTTCTAAAACGGCTTGACGGAGAAGAGTTGCAGAATCGAGGTCAGTCTCCCACTGCTGAGCAAGAAATGCTTGCATCGTCTCGATCGCGATTCGACTGGCTTCTTGCCCACCTGCATGCCCACCCATGCCATCCGCCACGATGAAGAATCGCTCTTCTGGATCGACATAGTAAGCATCTTGGTTAACTGATCGGATTAATCCCGTATCAGTCATCCCGGCAGTGAAAAAGCGTTTCATGAGTTCTCAAGCGCGAGGGTAGAAGACAGTTAAAGCGGCAGTCAATCTGCTGCTCTCATTCAATTATTCACATCTCGCCCTAAATCACACCAAAATTTAAGGCATTCGATCAAATCGATCGAGTTTCATCATTAATCGAATCAGGGCAATGCCGCTAACTACAGCTGCAACCGCAACAATTCCGGCAATCCAATAGAGATGATTGACCAATAAAATTGTGGCAGATACGGTGAAAGCGCTAGCGAGCAAGGTATAGTTTGTGCCCATATTCACACCGCTGATCCGCCGTAAGATGCGATCGGTTTCGGTCGATCGCACCCGGACTCGGATATCACCGCGCTCTAATTTATCGAGAGTATCTTCGATGCGACGAGGTAGCCCAAAAGCAGTCGTGCCAACTTGTGCGGCTTGACGGCTCAACTCGTTTAAGAGTCCACCATCGGGAGAATTTCCATTGGTCATAAGCTGCATTGCAAACGGTTTTGCAACCTCCATAAAGTTAAAGTCTGGATCTAAACCTTTTCCGACCCCTTCTAAGGTTGAGAACGCTCGCATGACAAAGGTAAACGTTGCGGGGAATCGGAAGGGTTGATCGTAAGCGATCTCATACAAGTCGTCGCTAATGGCTCCCACGGATTGTTCTTCAAACGGTTTGTCCATGAAATGATCGAGCATGAACTGCACCGATCTCCGAATGGGTCCCATATCGTCTGCTGGAGAAAGCGCGCCCAGTTCGATGAGAGATTTGACCACGCGATCGCCATCTTTTTGAGCGATTCCAAAGAATGTATCGAGCAATTTCTCGCGCGTGACAGGCTTAATTTGCCCCATCATGCCAAAATCATAGAAAATCAGCCCCCCGTCTGGATTGACTGCAATATTTCCAGGATGAGGATCCGCGTGAAAAAAGCCGTCATTCAGCAATTGGTGGAGATACGCTTTAGCTCCTAATTGCGCCAGTTCTTTGCGATCGAGTCCCGCAGCTTCAAGCGCGTCATAATGGCTGATCTTAATGCCTGGCATATATTCCAGGGTTAGAACTCGCGGAGAGGCATATCGCCAGTAGACTCTAGGGACATGCACCCAATCCTCTCCTCGAAAATTCCGACGAAATGAGTCTGCGTTGCGTCCTTCGTTGAGATAATCGACTTCTTCCCACAGGATCTTGCAGCACTCTTCGTAAATTCCTAACCAATCGCGCCCTTTTCCCCATTCTGGATGGTTTTGAAAATAACGTGTAATTCCTTTGAGAATTTGCAAATCAATTTCAAACAGCTTCCGCAAGCCTGGACGCTGCACTTTGACGACCACTTCTTCACCTGAATGAAGCTGCGCGCGGTGAACTTGTCCCAGACTTGCAGCAGCGAGGGGAATGGGGTCAAAACTCCGATACAGTTCTTCGATCGATTTGCCCAAATCCTGCTGAATAATCGTGGCAACCTGCTCGTAACTAAAAGCAGGCACACGATCCTGAAGTTTAGAAAGCTCCTCGACAAATTCGGCGGCAAACAAGTCTGCACGCGTTGAGAATAACTGCCCAATTTTGATAAACGTTGGACCTAAATCGAGCAGCGTTTCTCGAATCCAGATCGCCAAAGCTTGCCGCCGCGCCGCTTTCTTGGCATCACTAACCCCGCCTCGGTAGCTCCAAGACTTGGTGTAGAGCCATCTTGCTCCCATCAGTTTCAGCACAAATGCCCAGATGTCGATAAAGCGCCGTTGTCGCGAATATTTTTCGCGATTCCAACGGTAGGCTTTGCCGGAATACGAGACTTCTGGGGGTTTGCGACGACGGGGAAGCGACTCAGGAATGCGGTGATCGGCAGAAGACAAGGCTTTTAGCTCAGTAACGTCAGACAGATTAGGGCGATCGCGCTGCTCGGATTGCTCAGGCGTGACTGGCTCTACCGAAGGCGAACTGGAGTCATTTGAAGAAACAGACACGCAATTTCTCAACTAAAACGAAATCTTTAAAGAATTATTGACTAGAACGAGTCCGATACCGCTGAAGTTCAGACCGCAATTCGGCGATTTCTGCTCGCAGATCATCGATCGTTGCTTGCAGATCTCCACCTGTTTGTAAATCCGTGGGAACGATGGTGGTGGTTGTGCTGGCTTGAGTCGCGATCGCTTCTTCGCGCTGTGCCCGTTCCACTACTTCATCGACAAATTGCCGCAGGTTTTCCCGCTGCTCGGCATCAAATTTACCGAGTTCGCTCAAGGCTTCGGTCACGCCTGTTTCGAGACGTTCGTAGACAACTTCCGCGATCGCTCGACCGACAAAGAAAGCATGAACTAATGGAGTACTCATAAACCCTTTACTTTACTAGCGCGCTGCCTGAATTATAGCGTGCGACGTTGAGAGAGCAAGGCGCAACCGATTATTCTCCACGATCAGATCGAGGAAGTGGGGGAGCCGGTTCGATATCACGAGTGCTAGGTTTGACCGGGGCAGGTTCGATAGGTGCAGGAGGCGTAACTGGCGGGGTAACAGGTTCGACAGGCAGGGAATCGCTCGGTTCTGGAGCGGTTTCTACGGGTTCTGGAGCAGGTTTGACAGGCGCAGGTTGAATCGGCGCCGGGGAGATCGGGTTGCTCTGCGATCGCGGATAGCGAGGCTGGATGGGTGAAGGATATTCTGGTTCTTTTCGCAGGTTGGGGGATGGGCTAGCGGAACGTTGATCAACTTCAGGATCAATATAGTTTTGAGAAGGGCTAGAAGATTTGGCGCTTCCTGCTGTCTCGGTGAAGATATCAGCGCGGTCGTTGGGGGTTAATGTGCCTTTCCAGTCTTTTTCTGCAAAGGGTTGAACTGGATTCAGAATGCTGCTTCCCGGAGCTTTAGCGGCACTGAGCCGGAGGGTGACTCCAAACCCTAAGCCGATTGCGCCTGCCGTGACGATCGCGAACATTAAGAATTTTGGCAAGCGATTTGGAGCCACAATTGCTGCCTTTACCGGAACGGCAAGCTTTGCTGCACCTGCTCTAGAATTCGCCGCTGAAGAATTCACGGTTGGAGAGTTCACGGTTGAAGAGTTCACTATTGCAGGATGAGTGGGAGGTTCAGGGAGTGAAACTTTGACCGGAGCAGGAGGAACGGTTACATTTGCGGCAGGAATGGGTGGGAGAGCATGACCGCTGGACAGGCTGCCATTTTTGCCATTGGATGATTTGGAGGGGACGGATAGAGGTTGTGCTTGCAACGTGTTTACTGACATTAAAGGCAGCGTTGTATTGGGGAGGAGCCGCAGCCATTCGTCAACGGTCTGGACTTGCCATTGGGGATCATGCGTTAGTCCCCGGAAGATGGCTTGTTTAGTCGCAGGACTCCACGAGTACTGTTCGAGGGAAAGCGTACCGTTTGTAAACTGTCCTGAGAGGAGATAGTAGAGGGTTGACGCGAGTGAGTACAGATCGATCGCGAATGGATTGTCTCGGCTCCAGTTGCGTTCAGGTGGGGCGAATGGATTGTCTGGCAGTAGGTCTGGAATGGCAACATCGTGAGCCAGTCCGAATCCGACTAAAATACCGAGATTTGTGCCTTGCCGACGCACGATCGCTTCGGGGCGAATATTGCGGTGAACTAATCCGACATGATGCGCAACGCTCAACGCTGAAGCGATTTGCCGCATGTAATGAATGGCTTCAGCTTCCGTTAGGGGTGGCGCGCTGGTCGTGGAAACGCGATCGTGTAAGGTCTGACCCGGAATATAATCCATGACCAGAAACGGCAGGTGATCTTCTTCGAAGAAGTCAAGAATGCGGACTAAGCTCGGATGCTGACAGCGAGCGAGAAGACGAGTTTCTTCGATGAAGCGTGCTTTGAGGTGCGGGAAGCTTTGAGTGACTTGCAGGCTGGGATCGAGGGTTTTGATAACAACGGGTTGTTGCAGCAGAGTTTGAGTCGCGATATAGGTTGCGCCTAAACTTTCACGCCCTAAAAATTGATTTAGCTGATATTTCCCATTCTGAAGGGTTGCACCCATCTGCAATTTCATCCTGACGGCTCCTGCACGCAATCCAAATCATGCTAACCCCTTCGAGGACAATTCCCAACATTCCGGACAGGTCTTTGCGATAGAAAAAATTAAGGCAGCTTTTTTTGTCGTCAGATGGATTCCAATAGAAAAAGAAATCACAATCTGCGATTTCTCCTTCACAAGCGATGATTCAATAACCGCCACTCCCTCCAAAAAATTCATCGCTCTGTTCCAAAGTCAAAGTGAGCACGATCGCTGATCCGAATCGAAAATTCGTGAATGGAATGATTTATCCCGAAGGGCAAAGCGACATCAAAAAATCCCGAACGATCGCACTTAACGATGCATCCGGGATTTTCTAATCAATATCGAGTGAGTTTGCACTCCTCGCCAGCGATTGATGGAGTTCCCTTGAGCCAGGAACGGCAGCTAGAAGACTTTTCTAAGCCTTGTCTTCTGCTAACTTCACCTTAGTTGCAAGACCGAGCACTTCCAGCAAGCGAATTGTCATCCAGGTGATATCAATCTCCCACCATTTCAGACCATGCCGTGCCGAATACTGAAACGCATGATGATTGTTGTGCCAGCCTTCGCCGTACACCAAAAGTGCAACCCACCAGCAATTGGTTGACTGATCGCCCGAATCATACGTCCGATAACCAAACTTGTGCGTTGCGCTATTCACAAGCCAAGTGCAGTGATAAACCAGCACCAAGCGCACGAAAATGCCCCAAGTTACAAAAGACCAACCTCCGATCGCGTAAAGCAACACGCCCAACGCAACCTGCAACAGCGCAAAATAATTCTCTAAAAACTGATAGAACTTATCATCTGCAATGTCTTTCGTGAATTTAGGAACTTCATTTTCGGCTGGAACGTCGCGCAACATCCATTCCATATGACTCCACCAGAAGCCTTTGGTCGAATCATGATGATCGTTGGGTTGATCAGAATAAAGATGATGATGACGATGTAACCCAATCCACCAGATCGGTCCCCCTTGCATCGCAAGGGAGCCAAAGAATACCAGCGTATACTCCAACCATTTAGGAACCTGGAAACTGCGGTGGCTCATCAAGCGATGCCATCCCAGCGTAATTCCGAGTCCTCCGGTCAGCCAATGCAAGAAAACGGCTAATCCAACTGCACTCCAGCTAAAGTTTCCTGGCAAAAACGCACACAAAGCGCCGATATGAATCGCCACCATGAAACCTGTGGTGAGATAGTCTATTTTCAGTTTTTCGGAAGTTGCAATAGTCATGAAAGAGTCTCTAAACGGAACTATGATGCTCAATTTGCGCGACAATGTAAGACCCGGTTTGCCAAAACCCGGATCAGTTCGGGAAAGCGCAATCTCTAACTGTAACTTTTAATCAATTGTAACTTTTAATCAATGAGGCGGACATGAACGGCTCGATCCTGCTAAAAGAAGCGGAACAAGCACTAACTAGAATTTTTTCTGGTATTGACTCTCAGGTCAAGAAAAATTTACAAAGAGTGCTGACCGCCTATCGTGATCATCGGGTGGGCGTTCACCATTTTGCAAGTGTTTCAGGATACGGTCATGATGATTTGGGTCGAGAAGTCCTCGATCGCGTCTTTGCCCAAATCGTCCAAGCCGAAGCGGCGATCGTTCGAGTCCAATTTGTTTCAGGCACTCATGCGATCTCCGCTGCGCTCTACGGAGTGCTTCGTCCCGGCGATGAAATGCTCTGTGTCGCAGGCGCGCCCTATGACACCTTAGAGGAAGTTATCGGTTTGAGAGGCGAAAATCAAGGCTCACTCAAGGATTTAGGCGTTTCCTATCGACAGTTAGAACTGACTCCGGATGGGTTAATCGATTGGCACGCGCTGCAACATGCAATTCGACCCGAGACGAAATTAGTGTCGATTCAGCGATCGTGTGGGTATTCCTGGCGACCCAGTTTATCGATCGTCGAAATTGAGAAAATTATTGCGATCGTCAAAGAACAAAATCCCAATACGGTCTGCTTCGTCGATAACTGTTATGGCGAATTTGTCGCTGATCAAGAGCCGACCGCTGTTGGAGCCGACTTGATGGCAGGATCGTTGATCAAAAATATGGGCGGCACGATTGTCACAACCGGTGGGTATGTGGCAGGACGAGCCGATTTAGTCGAGATGGCAGCCTGTCGGTTAACGGCTCCAGGAATTGGTAGCTCAGGGGGAGCAACTTTAGAGCAAAATCGCCTGTTCTTCCAAGGATTATTTCTCGCGCCTCAGATGGTTGGGGAAGCGATGAAGGGAAATCACCTCACAGCATATGTGTTTGACAAATTAGGGTATCCCGTTAATCCGGCTCCAATGGCTCCTCGACGCGATGTGATTCAAGCAATCAAATTGGGTTCGCCTGAAAAGATCATTGCTTTCTGTCGTGCGATTCAAAAAAATTCTCCGATCGGGTCGTATCTCGATCCGGTTCCCTCTGGAATGCCTGGGTATGAGAGCGAACTTGTGATGGCTGGCGGAACGTTTATCGATGGCAGCACTTCGGAATTTTCTGCCGATGGCCCATTACGCGAACCGTATGTCGTGTTCTGCCAAGGTGGAACGCATTGGACGCATGTGGCGATCGCGCTAGAAGATGCGATCGCTGCCATACAAAAAACCCCCGACCGAAGTCAGGGGTAATTAATCAGGGTGCATCTACCAATTCCCTATACCGAAGGTTCCATGTAAATCAGGACACTTTTTCAGAATTCCCTAAAATTGCCACAGCTACACCGACTAATAAGACGATCGCGCCGAAAATCACCTGTATTCCAGGAAGTTCTCGGAAAAATGCGATCGCTAAAATCGTCGATCCCACTGGCTCTAGCAAAATTATCAACGTGACGATCGTGGGTGGCAAATGCCGCATTGCCCAGTTAAAGCTGGTATGTCCAATCAGTTGCGGAAAGATCGCCAGGAGTAGAATGCAGAGATACGTGGCGCCGGGATAGCCGAGATAAGATGCCCCAAATAAAAACGGCAAAGGAAACAGCGCGATCGCAGCGACGCTGTAAGCGATCGCAATATAGCTTTTCACGCTCAATCCTTGTCGTTGCGCTTCTGTTCCTAGCAATAAATAGAAACTTGCTGCCCAAGCTCCAACGATCGCCAGTCCATTTCCTAACAGGGGATTGGTTCCTCCTTGGCTTGTATTGTTGAACCCGATTAGAATTCCGCCAATCATTGCGATTGCAATGCCCCAGAATGTCGCTCGGCTCGGTTTATCTTTGAACCAAATCCAACTGACGATCGCGACCCAAATGGGATTGGTCGTGACTAATGTCGTTGAAGCGGTGATCGACGTAAACGACAAAGACGAAATCCAAGCTGCAAAATGCACCGCTAAGGCAATCCCTGCTCCAATTGCGAATTTCACAGCAGTTGGTGAACTCGGTTGAAACGATCGCCAGGTGGGAATCAGGGTGAAAGCCGCGATCGATAATCGAGATGCTGCTAAAACCAGGCTAAATCCAACCGTGGAAGTTCCAGCAGTGTTTGTTGCCAGTCGAATCAGAATTGCAGCGGTTGAGACGGAGAGAATCCCGATCGCTAAAACAATCGTCAGTTGAGTGTGCAGTCGTTTCGCTTCCTGACGGGTTCGCATTCTAAATCAGTTCCATGCCGGGCAGCCAACAGATTAAAAGGCAGCGTTGCTCAAGCCACGAAAAGGCTAGATTTTAATGAAAGACCTTTCCGAAATCTTTCCAAGCCGAATCGATCGCACGAGACTCGCTGCTTCCAAAATTATGAGGATTGGCGATCGCTGACGTGATCATATTTTAGGCACACTGGGCTTTCGTTAAATTAGCAGCTATGCCAAAGCGGGACTGCGCAGAAATTGCAGCAATTCTCGATTCACAGTCTGAGGAGCTTCCTGTTGAATCCAGTGCCCACAGTGTGGAATCAGCTTGAACTGAAATGGAGCCGAAATCCACTGCTCAATTCCATCCATCAATTTTGGACTGAGAATTGAATCCTCGTCACCCCACAGTACAAGAGTCGGTACAGAAATCGGATCCGGCGATCGCATCCAATCGATCCAATTCCCCGACAAAAATAATTGCCGATAAGAATTCACAGCTGCCGCCAGTGCTCCTGGTTTTTGCAACGCCGCTTGATATTGCTGAATCTGCTCCTGAGTAAACGCGCCTTTCCGCACCGCTTGCTCCTGGAACATATTGCGCACAAATTCTCTCAGATTTAACTGAATGAGCCATTCCGGCAGATTGGGAACCTGAAACGCCAACACATACCAACTCCGCCGCAACTGATCCAAATTGCTGAGCAAATCTTTGGCAAATCGCTGCGGATGGGGAGCGCTTAATAATGCCAATCGATCGATAAAATTCGGGAACTGCTGAGCCAATCGCCACGCGATCGCGCCACCCCAATCATGCCCAACAATGTGAGCACGCGCGTAGCCCAATCGCTCAATTAAACTCCGAACATCGGTACTCAATGTATCAAGATCGTATCCACTCTTTGGCTTTTCTGAATCGTTGTAGCCTCTAAGATCTGGAACAACCACCTTGAAATGCTTTGCTAAAGCTGGAATTTGGTAGCGCCACGAATACCAAAACTCAGGAAATCCATGCAGCAGAAGGACTAACTCTCCTTCTCCCTGCGTCACGTAGTGCAAGCGAATCGCATTCGCTTCAATGAATTGATGCTGCCAAGCTGAATCAGAAACCATAGTACCCTTACACAACAGCCACAAAGCGCTGTAAAACGATGCACGATGAGGAGCACCAGGTTTTGTGCAAGGATGCGCCTCACTTTCTGTTGAATTATCTCACTGAAAGCGCACCAACAGAAATGAGGGGATCACGACTAGGCAACCGATCCCAGTCTAAATTACGCTTTCTACCGCTGCGGTAGGACGATACTCAGAGGGCTTGATCTGATATTTCACCAGATTCGCTAATTCTTGAAGCTGGCTGATTGCCTCGGCTCCTTCAAGTTTCATCAATTCGCGATCGTCTCTCATTTCCGTCCAGGTAATGCCGTAATCGGACACCAAAAATCGAATCAGATGGTTGTTGCCGAGGCTCACCATAAACGATGCGCTATTCATTTGACCGCCACAGGTATAACAGGAGGCCAGATATCCCCGGTTCTCCAATACGGTTGCCAAAGCCTGGAGATTCATAACCAAGTCTTTGACGAATTGACGGTGCTGTTCTGCAAGTCTTAAGAACACAATTGTCCTCCAATCACCACATATGATTCTAAACCTTTTCTTAATCTTTCACCGCTAATTTTGCTGCTAATATCTCCACCTCACGGAGATCAGCATTCCAGACAATGTTAAATCCGATACTTATACTCAGTCTTTGCCATGTTAACTGACTGAATTGAACCCCAAAGTAGCGAACGCAACAAGTCTAAGAAACGATGCAATTCTTAATCTTTTTTACCAATTGCCTTGGGAGCAAGGTTGAAAGGTGTTGTGTCGCAAAATGTGGAGAAACCGAGCCTTCAGTGCTAATTAACTATGTGCACATTCTAATGACTGAATCAGGAAATGCATGACTCTCAATCGGTAGATTTTGTTTCTACCAAACTCAAGCCTTCAGAATCTCAGTCCTGAAGGCTTGGCAAACCTGATTAAGCTTCTAACAAACTCCGCAGCATCCAAGCGGTTTTTTCATGTACCTGCATTCTTTGTGTTAACAAATCCGCAGTCGGTTCATCATTCGCTTCATCGACTAAAGGAAAGAGCGATCGAGCGGTTCTCACGACGGCTTCTTGACCTTCGACCAACAATTTGATCATGTCATGAGCTTTGGGAACGCCAGGAGTTTCAGCGATCGAGCTTAGCTTAGCATATTCGCTGTAGGTTCCGGGAGCAGGATATCCCAGTGCCCGAATTCGCTCAGCAATCAAATCGACTGCTAACGCCAGTTCGGTATATTGCGTCTCAAACATCAAATGCAAGGTTTGGAACATTGGACCCGTGACGTTCCAATGAAAGTTATGAGTTTTCAAATACAACGTATAGGTATCCGCCAACAATCGCGATAGACCTTCTGCAATCTCTTGACGCTTGGTATCTTCAATCCCAATCGACACTTGACTTACCATAGTTTTCTCCTGATCTGTCTAACTTAAATTATCTCGCAGCAAACTTGATCTCTAGGCTAAATGTTGCTTAAGAACCGCTCTTGGCGCACGTCGGATGCGACACAAAATTGTTTCATGTCCGAGGCGGCTACAAGCTTCGTAGCGATGACAGCCTGAAAATCCGTAAAATTGTCCGTCTACTTCTAAAACATCGATCGGTTCTTGAAGTCCAATTTCAGCGATCGAGGTCATCAGATCTCTGACTTTCTCTTGGTCATTTTGTCGAAATAAAGGACGGCGAATCTGATGGATGGGGATTTCTTCAATTCTCATAAATGTCTGTCCTCACCTGACCTCTATATCATACTCATAATGACTACGACTTGCAATCTATTGTGTGAAGTTGCTCAAATCTGGACAAGTGTTTCAGCTCATGTAGCTTTTGCATGGATCTCCGGAGCAGAAGAACACGATGACGAAAATTGATGACACACAACTGATCTTGGGAAATCCCACTACAATCGATTACAGATTTTCACCTATGCCACCTCGCGAATCGGAGGCTTGACCCCCTTGGCTCTGACATTCATTTCTCTTAAACCCCTGACCCGGATCGCTCTTGGTTTAACTTGTTTGATTGGGTTTGCTACACCGGCTGCTGCACAACAGGACGTTGGAATCCAGGTTGGAATTGTGCAACGATTCGGCGATCGCGCCAAAGATACTCTGACGCTCAAAGCGAATCCGGGAGATCGCTTAACGGTTCGATTTGATACGAATGGCAAGCCTGAAACGTTAACGGCTCAGGAGTTGAAGCTGGAGATTGCAACACAGTCTCTGCCTGAACCTGTGACCGATGAGCGCGTTGTGTTTAGTACCCATCGCAGCTTTGAATCTGCTGAAGATCAGGCTCAGGAATGGCGAAAACAAGGAATTGAAGTTGAAATTGCTCAACCGGAACGTTGGCAAGTTTGGGCAAAACGAGAGGTCTATAATACGCCGTTACTCCGACGGTTGCTGCTGCAAAGCTTGCAAGCCAAAGGCATTCAAACCGCACGGATTGAAAGTCGAACTATGAAAGAAGTGCCTCGCCCAACTTGGGTGATCAATGGGTTTCGATATACCCGAGATGTCCTGGATATCTCATCGGGATCAAATGTGATTCAAGTCGATCGAGAAAAAGATGACAATCCTAACCGTCCCTACGGTGGCGCACTCAGAATTCAACCCAATGCCTATGGCAATTACACCTTAGTGAATTTTGTTGGGATTGAGACTTATCTGAGAGGGGTTGTTCCGCATGAAATTGGAACATGGGCACCGCAACCTGTTCTAGAAGCGCAAGCGGTCTTAGCGCGAACCTATGCTCTGAGAAATATACGGCGATTTGCGATCGACAATTATCAACTCTGTGCCACCACTCAATGCCAGGTTTACCGGGGCTTAGATGGGGCAGCAGCTTCAACCGATAAAGCGATCTCCGCAACGCGCGGGTTGGTGTTGACTTACCAAAATGAACTGGTGGATGCTGTGTACTCGTCAACGAGTGGCGGGGTCACTTCTGGCTTTAACGATATCTGGCACGGCTGGGATCGTCCCTATCTTAGAACAGTCGTAGATTCGGTCAAACCGATGTGGGATATACAAAATCGCACCCTTGCCGATGAGCGCAATTTCCGCGAGTTTCTCAAGCAGAAGAAGGGATTTAACGAAGATGGAACGGATATGTTCCGCTGGCGCTATGAAGTGCCAATGGCGCAACTGAATCAAGAGCTTCGAGAGTACCTCAATGCTATTCGTCATCCCCTGGCAAACTTCAAAACAATTCAGAACATCAAAGTTTTAGCGCGATCGAATGGAGGACGCATTCTCAAATCCGCTATCATCACTGATGCAGGCACGATCGAGCTTGAAAAAGATGATATTCAAACGGTATTTGAAGCGCCTGCGAGTACTCTATTTCATGTCGATGCTTGGATGGATAAAAACAGAGTCAAGGGCTTTATCTTTACCGGGGGTGGATTTGGACATGGAGTTGGGATGAGTCAAGTTGGGTCGTACAACTTGGGTCGATTGGGATGGTCGAGCGATCGCATTCTCAGCTTCTATTTCCCTGGAACCCAGTTACAGCCAATCAATAATTCGATCACGATCTGGCGTGATCATTCCACTGAGCAAACCTCTGCTCGTTAGATGCTGAGATCGTGCCAAAACAAAACAGAACTCTCATATCGAGAGTTCTGCTTAAAACACTAGAAATCACTAAGACGGGGAGAACGAACGTGAGAAGCGGAACGTGGCTCCCTGTTTTGCTGAGAACTAGTAGAGATCTTCTTCTTGATGAGTCAAGATCGTGCAGTCCGATGTGGGGTAAGCCACACAGGTCAACACATAACCTGCTTGAATTTGATCATCATCCAAGAACGACTGATCAGATTGGTCAACAGTTCCAGCAGTGATCTTACCTGCACAGGTTGAGCAAGCACCTGCACGGCAGGAGTAAGGCAAGTCAATGCCTTGCTCTTCAGCCGCATCTAAGATGTACTCATCATCAGGTACTTCGATCGTGGTGTTCAGCCCTTCAGTTTCGTTGATTAATGTGACCTTAAAACTAGGCATTCGGTGATCCTCTCTATTGTAGAAGCGGCAAATTTGCCAAAAATTCCGAGACTTAAGTTTTCCCAATCAATAGTTGAGTAACCAAGTTCGTTCCAATTCTGATACTACGGGAAAACTTGCGAGTTAAACCCGCTATTTGGCGCGATCGCTGAACGTGATTCCTAATAAATCACCATGATTGAATCTACTTATACTTATAGGACGATCAATCGGGCGCAATCGAGAGTTACAATCCTCTACCCCTATATTTTTCCATTGGTTTTCTGCGCTACAAATCTATCCGTAGCATCGATTAATGCACTCAGAATTCCAGCTTCCATCATGGAGTGTCCTGCATCGGGCACAACAATCAATTCCGACTCTGGCAAAGCTTTATGAAGTGCCCATGCCGAAGTCATAGGGCAAACGACATCATACCGCCCTTGCACAATCACTGTGGGAATGTGAGCAATGCGATCGCAGTTCTGCAAAAGCTGATCGTCGGTTTCAAAAAATCCTCGATTGATAAAGTAGTGACACTCAATCCGAGCGAATGCGTCGGCAAATTCATCGTCTGCAAATTTACTCTGCAAACTTGGATCAACAATTAATCGGCTGGTTGTGCCTTCCCAGACTGACCAGGCTTTCGCCGCAGTTGAGCGAATCTCTGCATCTTCGCTGGTCAACCGACGATAATAAGCCGAAATCATATCGTCTCGTTCTTCGGGCGGGATCGGCTCTAAATAGTGCTCCCAGGCATCAGGAAAAATCCAGCTTGCGCCGTCTTGATAGAACCAAAGAATCTCTTTACGGCGCAGCAGAAAGATCCCACGCAGAATCAATCCTAAGCAGCGATCAGGATGCGTCTGACTGTAAGCGAGTGAGAGAGTACTGCCCCAACTCCCGCCAAACACAAACCAGCGATCGATATTCAGATGCGATCGCAGTTTCTCGATATCGCTGACCAAATCCCAGGTTGTATTTTCTCTGAGTTCAGCATGAGGCGTACTTTTTCCGGCTCCTCGCTGATCAAACAGGATAATTCTCCACTTCGACGGATCAAAGTACTGGCGGTAGGTTGGAATTGTGCCGCCCCCAGGGCCGCCATGCAAAAACACAACTGGCTTTCCATTGGGGTTGCCGCTCTGCTCGTAGTAGATCGTATGCAGATCGGAAACAGGGAGCATTCCGGATTGATACGGTGCGATCGCGGGATAGAGTTGGCGCATGAGGGGTTCCTTGGTTAGGTGGGGTGGGGAGTGGGGAGTAGGGAGTGGGGAGTTGAAGCATTCCTTCTATCTCTTCTTCACAAACTTTTCACAAAGCTTGCATTACCCTACTCCCCACTCCCCACTCCCTACTTCTGCAAGCCAATCAACTAAACACCCGATGCTGCAACGAAGGCATCTGTCGTCTCACCTGCTCCAATCGACCGGGTGCAATTTCCGCGATCGCGACTCCAGTCATTTCTCCGGCATCTGCTAAGATCACGCCCCACGGGTCAATAATCATGGCGTGTCCATGCGATTGTCGCAGAGAATTATGTCGTCCGGTTTGGGCAGGGGCAATCACATAACAGGTATTCTCGATCGCTCTTGCTTGCAACAATACTTGCCAGTGGTCTTTTCCGGTATGCGCCGTAAAGGCTGCCGGAACAAACAGAACCTCTGCACCAAGCTGAGTCATTTGACGGTAAAGCTCGGGAAATCTCACGTCATAGCAAACAGACAAACCGATATTTCCGAGATCCTTGGAAGGATGAATCGGTGGGACTCTTGTTCCTGCAACGACAGTTGCCGATTCCCGATACGTATTACCATCGGGCAAATTCACGTCAAACAGGTGAACCTTTTCGTAACGGGCAAGTTCTTCTCCATTCGGAGCAACGAGCAACGCCGTATTGTAGACCTTCCCAGGCTCAACAGGGACAGGATAACCGCCACCTAGAATTGTCACTTGGAAACGTTGCGCCATTGTTTTGAGAAACTTTTCGCTTTCAACGGCGATCGCGTCTGCTTGCGCAATTTTTCCTTCTTCATCTCCGAGAAACGAAAAATTCTCAGGCAAGCCGATTAATTCTGCACCTCGTCGAACTGCAATCTCGATCAATTCTTCTGCTTGCGCCAAATTCTTTTGCAGATCGGGCAAGCTGTTCATTTGCACAGCAGCAGCTAAATAAGACTTCATGGGATCAACTCACGGGTTTTGCGCTCAAAATGGCTCTAAATCGTACCGGGCTTTTAAAACAGCTTTAAGTGGGCAATCTCAGGATTTGAAATTGCTCACTTAATACTTTAGACCGCGTTGATCCCGATCGCTGTAAGTTTTCTATGAATCTGATCGCTCTTGAGGATTATGGTGCAAAACAATTTGAACGATTGAAGAAATAATTCCAACGATCGCGCCGACCACCAAAAACATCATTAACATTGCCAACGCAGAGAATGGCGAAATCACGAACACTAACAGCAAGGTCATCAATAGTAGCGAAGTTAAAGCCCGACTCATTTCTTTCACCAACTCAAAAATTAATATCTTCACTCTAAAATTGAGCGCGGATTCTGCCCTCTAACAAAAGCTACATTTCAATTTATCTGCTCATCAGAAGCGTAAGATTCCTTCACAGTCAAGGGTTTGAGTTCAAGTTATGATCGGTTTCTTAAGTAAATGATTTCCCTTGTAACAAACCCGGACTGGATCTGTCATGAATGACTGGCAAAAGGACTTAACTGAGATGTTAGAAACGTTCGTCAATCAAGTGGAAGAATTCTTTTTAGATGTTGCTCAAAATGCCACTGAGGCGATGTCTGAATTTGTTGAATTCTCTGAAGAAGTTTCAGTTCAAATCAATACAACCTTTGTCGATGAAGTTGAGGAATATCTCACGCACTTAGTCAGTCCGGTTCTGGAAGCTTACTTCGGGATAGGAGGCGCGATCGATGAAGTGACTCAGCCAATTACTCGCACCGTTGAACCGATGCTGACGCAACACTCTGCTTGTGTCGGCTGCCGTCATTTTCACGGTCAGTATTATGGGGAAAGCTTTTTAGTCTGCGGAATGCACCCCTATGGCATGGGAGAAGGCGTTGAAACCTGTCCTGATAAAGAAGCGGTCGATTGGGGATTATTTCGCTTCGACGATCGTGAAGAATGGTAGCGGATGAATGCCCTCGTAGCGGATATCCACAACTTGAAGAAGAATCTGATCAATAAAAAGGCGGGAAGTTAGCCCGCCTTTTTTCGTTCACATTAAACCAGCTTTAGATTGGGATATTCTGCCAGAAGATCGTCTCGGGTGAGAACATCACCATCAGCTTGAGGTGTCCATAATACTTCCAGTGCCAACAATTGATCACTCGAAACACTTCCCAATTGACTCAGCGATCGTCGCAAATCCTCAGCGCTGTTAATTTCTGGAAGCTGCAACTTTCCTTGAGTTCCAACCAGCAGCGTCACGACGATATACTCTCCTGGAGCCTCTGCTAACGCTGAATCCTTGTCTGCCAAGGTGAGTGCACTTGATGAAGCCTGTTTCAACTGGTTATTCACATTCGAGAGCGTCTCAGCACTGAATTTACTTCGTTCCGACAACGCCAACCGATTAAATTCACCACTTGCTGCTTCTAATCGCGTTTGCTTCGCTTCTGTTGTGCCGTAGACCCAGTATTGGGGATTGCGAAGCAGTGCCAGTGAAGCTTCTTGCAAGACTTGCGCCAAGCCTTCCGAAGAACTGGTATCTGCTTTTTCACCAATGCGATCGAGATCTGCTTTGAGTTCCCGCGCTTCGGCTAACAGACCAACTTGCACTTTCGCAACGGAAATCGTCGGTGTGCTGCTATATCCTAATTCGTTATCGTCACCTGCCCGGCGGAAGCTATTGACGAGGAAGCTCGCGATCGAGATAAAAATCAACAGCGTAAACAATCCGCCAAATCCGCCACCGACTCCAAAGAAGGGGAAGTAAACAAACGGAAAGAATCCGCCGCCCCCACCCGGATAATAGCCCCCGCCTCCTGGAGGCGCATAGGTACGACCCGGTGAGGAATACCCACGAGACGGCATTCTGAACGATCCGCCGCCAATCCGTCCGCCGCTCGCCGCCATTGCATTATCTGCTTGACTAAAAACCAGCGTAAAGACGAGCGCGATCGCAAGCACAGGTCGGATCAACGTTTTAAATAGGTTTGAAAGTTTCATGAGTTTATCCTCATCTCTTACCCGGACAAGGATCTGTCTCAGTCCGGTTGGGTGGCACTCTGCTTTAACATTTCGTTACAGAGTTTTAAGCTAACAGATCTACTGTATCGCGTTCCCGATGGGTTGAGAATGTCCCAAGAGAAGGGTTTCAGGGGAGATAACCGTACTTAAACGCACGCTCTAGAAAAGCGGATCCTATTGGACTCGAACCAATGACCGACCGCTTAGAAGGCGGTTGCTCTATCCACTGAGCTAAGGATCCAAAAAAATCAAGTCATTTACCAATATAACGGCGGACGGCAATTTTAAGACAGCGAAACGACATCAAAATAAATTTTTAGCTTTGTACTGTTGACGATCGCAACAAGATTTTATCAAGCATATGTAAAGTCAAGGCACAAAACGGGGAATTCAAGAAAGTGAACCGATGCGATGCGGTTTGTCCCAAGTTCGAGCTTATCTTGAGTGTCGATCAACACAATCCCAGGCATAATGACGAACAACGTCAGTGCCCTACCCCCTAGCCCTGAGCCGCTTTATGTTCATTCTGAAACGGCAGGATGTTGAGATCAGCAGCATTCAGCACCCCAAACGCGATCAAAAAGTTCCTATCTTGTCCTACCAAGGGCAAACGTTTCGCCTGATCCAGGTCTTTAGTGCTGGACAGGAAGAAGATGCACGCGCCTTCTGGCGAGACTTAACTGACAACCAAGGAAAAGCCTGCGTTCTCCTTGAAGAACCAGAGCGATACAGTATCTGGGGCAAAGTCCGCCTCGATCAATTGGGCAATGAGCCAAGTGGTCACGACGCTGGGGGAGCGGTTTCAGCGATGTTTACTCAAGCCTGTTTGTTGATGCTCCAAGCGATGTACATCGATATTGAAGATCTCATGGGCACAAAGCAAGCGGCTTCGTTTGAAAAAGATGTCACTCATGTATTTCAGCAGTGGCGATTTCCGCAAACCGAGTCTCCTAGTGCAGTCAAGCAACTTTTGACTGTGAATCCCCTCAACAGTTTGCAGACTCCAACTTGGCAAGAGAATCTCCTCAACGTGTTGCTACAAGAACTGCACCGTCTTGGAAAAGCCTATTTCGGTAAATCATCTTTCTCCAATCGTATTCTAGATGCCCTGCAAGATCTCCCGCAAGGCGAACGCAGCCGATTTATGGAATGGCTGAGTCATTCCCCCACGGGCAAACTCTGGTCTTAACCCCCTTGCACACCGTCCCCTTGTTGAAAATTCCTTATGAGTAGTTCAGCTAGTAAATCTTCCTCGAAAACTCTCTCTGTTCAAGCGATCGTCTTTTCAGAGATTCTTTTAGCAGTCCTTGCCCTGCTGTTCTCCTTACTGTTTAGTGTGCCAGATCCAGGTCAAAGTCGCCCGGATTGGTATTCCTATGGCACTTCAATGTTTGAAGCTGTGGCATTTTTCACAGCGGCGATGTTGTGTTTTAGGAACTGGAACAGCCCTCAAATCGTGAGTGGTCGCCGCGTTTGGTTGGGGATTGGCTTAGGAATGCTGTTTTACGGCATTGGAACGATTCTATTTACCTTCTGGGAGACTTATTTGGGACGAGAGGCAGCGGTTTCTCCTGGAGATTTCTTTTTTGTTCCCACTTATATCTTTTTGTCGTGGGGCATGATTATGGCGTTTGCCGATCGCCGATTGAATTTGGATCTCTGGCAATGGGCAATTGTTGGATTAATTGCAGCAATCAGTATCGCTTTTGCAACTTGGCTGACTCTAGCAACGAATGCAAAATTGCCAACGCAGTCTTTCTTGGGTGAACCTGCAATTGCACAAACGGCTCCGGCACAAACGGCTCCGGCACAAATCGCTCCGGCACAAATCGCTCCTACAAAACCTGCTCCAAGAGCCACGATTGCTCCTGCTCCGAAGCCTTCTCCTGTGGTCAATGCGACTCCGGCTGCTCCGAAACCAACGGCTGCGCCCACTGAATCTAAGCAAGAACAACCCGCAGAAGAGTCTGCTCCAGCTTGGGTTGTCCTGATTGAAACCCAGCTCGAACCGCTCAAACCTTTTCTCGATTACTTCTACGTTTTAGCGGATGTGTTCATTCTGATCATTGCGACAACGTTGCTGCTTGCTTTCTGGGGTGGACGGTTCTCGCAGTCGTGGCGAATGATTGCAGCAGCGGCATTTTCGCTTTATATCGCAGATATGTGGTTTAAGTACGCAACCACTCAACTCGAAAACTATCAGAGTGGAGCGTTAGTCGAAATCTTCTGGACATTTAGCGGCGTGCTCTTTGGAATTGGCGCAGCGCTAGAGTTTGATCTGAGTCGATCGAGGCGGAGTAGCTCCCGGAGAAGAGCTTAGAGCAAAAAAAGGAGAAGCAACTTGCTTCTCCTTTTTTTTTGCCCTACCCTTCGGGGAATACAGATACATAGAATCTTTGTGAGCGAAGTCGCAACCCGATCAATGCCATTGGTTTCCCAATGCAAAATTCGGATTTGCCCGTCCTTCTCGATCGCTTCAGCATAGAATAGATGAGTAATTGCCGCGCCGCAAGTGCGCTAAGTTTCGCATGAGCAGACTGTCTGATTCTGATAAGAGCCATATTATTGAACTGTATCGCCAATCCGGGGAAACGACGCTTACGTTGGCAGAGCGTTACGGAGTCAGCAATACAACGATCAGCCGTATTCTGAAAAGCACGTTGTCGCCTGAGGAGTACGACAGTCTAATTCAGCAAAAACGGTCAGCATCTCGTGGAGGATCGAAACCAGCGACTCCCCCCGATGAGACTCCTGTGCAAGGCAGTTTGCTCGAACCCGAAGAAACGGTCGAGCCAGAACTGATTGAAGAAAAGCCGTCGAAACCGGCTGCGCCTGTTCGTCGCTCGCGTCGTCGCTCTTCCGAGCCTGAAGAAGTAGAATCAACTCCGGTTGCAGCAGAGCCAGAATTAACGGAAGCGAGCACCGTTGAAGCGATTGTCGGTGAAGATCTCACGCCCACCCCAGACGGAATGCTGGATGACGATGATTTAGAAGACGATCTCGATGATCTCGATGGTCTCGATGATGACCTTGATGACGAGGATGACGAGCCAGCAATTTTGCCTTCGATTCAACTGAGTGCGTCAGACTTTATTCGGGTTTTGCCGATCGCAGAAGCTGCCATTCCAAAGACGTGTTATTTGGTGGTCGATCGCTCTGCGGAACTCGTCGCGCGTCCATTGAGCGAATTTGCGGAATTGGGACAAATTCCGAAGGACGAGATCGAAGAAAAAACGCTACCCGTCTTTGATAATCACCGAGTCGCGAAACGATTTTCTAATATTCGGACGCAACGGGTGATCAAAGTGCCGGATAGCCGAGTGCTGCAAAAAACGGCCCCTCACTTGCAAGCGAAGGGAATTACTCGGCTGCTGATTGACGGGCAAGTGTATGCGCTCTAATCTTCGTCACTGGGTGAGAGAGAAAATCCGAGAAGCGGTTGAGCGATCGCACTGCCGATGATCCCAATCATGACGCTGAACGCAATCACTAATCCAAACGGGATTTCGATCGTTTGCAAGGTGAGAAATCTCAAGGTGACAGGGGTTGCGTTTTGAATAGCAATCAGCGCGATCGCGCCAATCCAAACGGCAACAATGCAGGCAGTCAGTAAAGTGGCAAAACTTCTCATAAGTTTCAGGAATCAAGGACTGAGCAAGTGTAGGAAATATCATCAGCCGCGAACTGATAGAAATTAAATCCTTGTGAGACATTTCCTCTCCGTGGGCAGGTTAGACACTGCCCACTTTCATTTTAAAAAACAAAACCGCCGATATCGGCGGTTTTGTGCAAGCTAATTAGCGAAACAAACTACTGACAGAACTATCTTCGTGAATCCGCCAAATCGTCTCACCAATCACGTTTGCCACAGAAAGAATGGTCAACTGGGGAAAGCGATTTTCTTCTGCGATCGGGATAGTGTTCGTCACAATGACTTCTTCAAGCAAGCCGCTTGAGAGTCGCTCGATCGCAGGAGGCGAGAAAACGGCATGAGTTGCACATGCATAAACTTGACGGGCACCTTCTTTCCGAAGAATTTTTGCGCCTTCTAAGATTGTGCCTGCTGTATCAATCATGTCATCGACGAGAACCGCAGTCTTGCCGCGGACATCTCCAATCACATTCATCACTTCTGCGATGTTATGAGCTTGCCGACGCTTATCAATAATTGCGAGTGGTGCATCATTGAGTCGTTTTGCCAACGCCCGTGCTCGTGCAACGCCTCCCACGTCTGGAGAAACAACGACTAGATCTTCAAGCTGCTTACTCGCGATGTAATCAACGAGAGTCGGCGAACCGTAGACATGATCCATTGGGATATCGAAATATCCTTGAATCTGCGCGGCATGTAAATCCATCGCGAGAATTCGGTTTGCACCTGCTTGCGTAATCAAGTTCGCGGCAAGTTTTGCCGTAATTGATTCTCGTCCGGCAGTTTTACGATCGGCTCGAGCATAACCGTAATAGGGTAGAACGGCTGTGATTTGCCGTGCCGACGCGCGCCGACAGGCATCAATCATAATCAGCAGTTCCATCAAGTTGTCATTGACTGGGCGACAGGTCGGCTGAATCAGATAAACATCACATCCTCGGATTGACTCTTGAATCTGGACGTAAAGTTCGCCGTCAGCGAAGCATTTACGCACCATTGGGCTGAGATCCATTCCCAAGTAGCGGGCAATCTCTAGGGATAGCGGAGTGTTAGATGATCCCGCAAGCAGCCGCAGACGATGGTTATCAGGAATCGTAGGCAGAGCAGAGGGAGGAGTCAATGTTGCAGAATGGATCACGTCAAGTCCTCGAACGCATTCAACGCAATAGTATCACTGAGACTTCTAGCTGTTGTCTCAGATTTCGTGGTTCTAAAGTATTCGTAAATGGTAGATGAATTTGCGAAATATTTGTTTAAAACCGAACCACTGATAGCGTACCGACAGTTGCTGCTATCGAACTTCATCCAATTAGGTGAAAAAGTTACCACAAGTAAGAATCGATCCAAATCAGTGAGTCAGTAAAAGGGTATTTATCGCACCTTATTCTGCCAAATTTGTTTGCAATTCGCAATGTGTATTTACGAGGATCGCGATCGCAGACGGGCACCATCATTTTGTGCGGAGTGACATTGTTCTAAATTCACAAATGTGCTTCAGCAGTCAACTGCATTCATTTTACGGCGTGGGGAGATGGGTGAGAACCCAAGTTCAGATTGCTGTCTATCTCCCTATTCGATTTCTTGCGGTGAACGACTAGGTTGAAGTAAAGGGACTAAGCTATCCTTAGAGCTTTAGTTATGCAAGGATTAGCCAGTTATGAGCCTAAAAGATCGCATCACCGATGAGATTAAAACCGCGATGAAAGCTCAAGATAAATTGCGCTTGGAGACGTTGCGGAGTATTAAAAAGGTGCTGCTTGAAAAAGAGGTGAGTGTTCGTCCTTCGGGTCAGACGGAGTTGACTGAGGAGCAGGAGATCGAGTCGTTGTCTCAGATTGCAAAACAGCGGCGCGATTCGATCGAGCAATATACAAACGCGAATCGCCCGGATCTCGCTCAGAAAGAAGCAGAGGAATTGGCGATTATTGAGACGTTTCTCCCAGCGCAGATGTCGGATGAGGAAATTGAAAGTGCGATCGCGAAAATTATTGCGGATGTCGGAGCGTCTTCACCGAAAGATATGGGCAAAGTGATGGGTCCAGTGATGCAGCAGTTGAAAGGTAAGGCGGATGGGAAGAAGGTGCAAGCGATCGTGAAGGCAAAGTTGGGCGCGTAGAGGTGGGGAGTAGGGAGTAGGTGAACGATCCAAGATCCAAACAGTTGAGTCGAGATTAAATTTACTCCCACTTCCTACCCCCTACTCCCTACTCCCGCCTTTCTGCCACCGCCACAGGAGCTGTACTCACAGCTTGGGAACTGGAAACCAACTCTTTCTTGCTAAATTTCAACTTGCCTTCGACGAGATCGATCACGATCGTATCTCCTTCGCCGAATGCGTTTTCGAGCAGTTTGGTTGCAATCGGGTTTTGTAATTCGCGTTGAATGGCTCGCTTCAGGGGACGTGCGCCGTAAGTTGGGTCGTATCCAACATCGGCAACATATTTCTGGGCTGCAGCCGAAAGTTCCAACGTAATTTTCTGATCGCTCAACATGCTTTGAATTCGGAGCAATTGCAGTCTGACGATCTCGCCTAATTCTGCTCGGCTCAATGGATGGAACAGGATAGTATCGTCGATCCGGTTGAGAAATTCAGGGCGGAAATGTTTCCGGAGAGCCGTCATGACTCGTTTCTGCATTTCCTCGTACTTGGCTTCATCGCCTGCGATATCGAGAATGTGTTCGCTACCAATGTTGCTCGTCATGACGATGACTGCGTTGCGAAAATCGACAGTGCGACCTTGAGAATCGGTAATTCGCCCATCGTCGAGAACTTGCAGCAGAATGTTGAACACATCCGGGTGGGCTTTCTCTACTTCATCCAGCAAGACAACCGAGTAAGGCTTGCGACGAATCGCTTCTGAAAGTTGTCCGCCTTCGTCATAGCCGACATATCCAGGAGGCGCACCGACCAGACGCGAGACGGAATGCTTTTCCATGTATTCCGACATATCGAGGCGCACGATCGCATCATCAGAGTCAAACAAAAATTGCGCCAATGCCCGCGCGAGTTCTGTTTTACCGACTCCGGTTGGTCCCATGAATAGGAATGATCCAATCGGACGGCTGGGATCTTTCATTCCCGATCGCGCTCGACGAATTGCGGCGGCAACGGCTTCGACTGCATCATGCTGTCCGATTACGCGCTCATGCAGATGCCCTTCCAAGTTGAGAAGTTTTTGCCGTTCAGATTCGAGCAGTCGAGTAATGGGGATGCCTGTCCATCGCGCTACGATTTCAGCAATGTCTGCTTCCGTGACTTGTTCGCGCAGAAGCGTACTTCCTCCGGCTTGCAGTTCGATGAGTTGTGCTTCTTGTTTTTCTCGATCGTGCTGTAAGGCTTCTAGGCGACCGTATTTTAACTGTGCGGCGGTATTGAGATCGTAGGCGCGCTCAGCTTGCTCGATTTGCACGCGCAGTTGATCTTCTTCTTGTTTGAGCGATTTAATCGTTTCAAGAATTTGTTTTTCACTTTGCCATTGCGAATCGAGCGCGTCTTTTTTGGGCTGAAGCTCTGCAATTTCTTGTTCCAGCCGTTCTAAGCGATCTTTAGAATTGCGGCTGAGTCCGGTTAAACCTGTGATTTTGTCTTCGCTCTTGATCGAGAGCTTTTCCATTTCAAGCTGTCTCAATCGACGCTCGATTTGCTCTAGCTCGGTCGGCTTGGAGGTGATTTCCATCCGCAGTTTTGCAGCAGCTTCGTCAACGAGATCGATCGCTTTATCGGGAAGAAAGCGATCGCTAATATATCGGCTCGATAAGGTTGCCGCTGCCACTAATGCTGAATCAGTGATATTGACCCCGTGATGGACTTCGTAGCGCTCTTTTAAGCCGCGCAGGATCGAAATCGTGTCTTCAACGGTCGGCTGGTCAATCATCACCTGCTGGAATCGCCGTTCTAGCGCCGCATCTTTCTCGATATATTTGCGATATTCATCTAAAGTCGTTGCTCCAATACAGCGCAACTCGCCTCTTGCTAGCATCGGCTTCAGCAAGTTTCCAGCATCCATGTTGCCTTGCCCTGCTGCCCCGGCTCCGACCACAGTATGAAGCTCATCGATGAAGAGAACGATTTGCCCATCGGACTGAATGACTTCTTTCAGGACGGCTCGCAGTCGATCTTCAAATTCGCCTCGATACTTCGCACCAGCAATCAGCGATCCCATGTCGAGCGAGATTAATTTCCGATTTTTAAGCGATTCGGGAACGTCACCATTGATAATTCGTTGGGCAAGACCTTCAGCGATCGCGGTTTTCCCAACGCCTGGTTCTCCGATTAAGACCGGATTATTTTTCGTTCTGCGAGACAGAACTTGCACAACCCGACGAATTTCTTCATCCCGCCCAATCACTGGATCGATTTTTCCGGCTTTGGCGCGCTCGGTCAGATCCATCCCGAATTTCTCTAAAGCGGAATAACGGGATTCAGGGGCTTGATCGGTCACTTTTTGGCTACCACGAACGTCTCGAATTGCCGTATCTAGCCTTGCGGTATCGACATTGAGGCTGCGAAATAGCTTCATGCCGAGGCGAGGATCATCTGCAAAGGATTTGATCAGATGCTCGATCGAAATAAAATCGTCTTGCATCGCGACACGGGCGGTTTCAGCCCGATCGAGCATGACATCCAGATTACGACCCAGGTAGAGCTGTTCAGAACTCCCGACTTTGGGCTGGCGACGGGCATACTCGTCGATCTGCTGCCACAAGCGGGTTGCTTCCACTCCGACTTTAGTTAAAATTTTTGCTGCTAGCCCATCTTCTTGCTCTAGCAGGCTAATCATTAAATGTTCAACTTCTAAATTCTGGTGTCGATAGCGGCGTACGACATCTTGTGCCTGTACGATCGCTTCCCAGGCTTTATCTGTAAATTTGCTTGGGTCTGTGGGTTGCATGTATTCCGATAGGTCTATTCATCATTCTTCTTGAGCCTTCATTGTAGCGACTTAGGGTCAAGAGTTTGTATTGAGTTGAGCAGTCTCATGGTTGAAGCAGGGTTTGCAGCTTCATGATGATTTTTGCCCGGCAGTAAATTTTTGATTTCCAAAATATCGGCTTGAGCTTTTGCATCAGAGAATTTTGGAAAAAAACCTTGCGGCACTTAATTTATTCCGTTAAAAGCAAAAGGCACGATCGATATCGATCGTGCCTTTTTACTCATTTGAGTGCGAGATTATTCAACGCCTTCGATGCGGTCTTCGACTTCTTGATAGAGTTCGCGGAGTCGATCGAGGTTTTCTTCGCTCGTTTCCCAATAGCCTCGACCATTTGCTTCGAGCAAGGTCGTGACCATCTTACGGAACGAGTTGGGATTGAGATCCAACAATCGCTTACACATTTCCTCATCTTTGAAGAATGTGGTGTTGGTATCTTCGTAAACCCAGTTATCTACAGCGTTTGCCGTTGCTGACCAGCCCATTGTATTGACCAATCGCTTCGACAATTCCCGCACGCCTTCATACCCGTGGCTCAACATGCCCTCATACCATTTCGGATTGAGCATCTTCGTCCGAGCATCGAGACGAACGGTTTCAGAAAGTGTCCGAATCTGAGCATTCGCCGTGGTCGTGTCTGCCATGTAGGAAGAAGGCATCTTGCCGTCATCGCGCAGGCTCGACACGATCTTGGTCGGATCGGAGTCGTAGTAGTGCGAAACGTCGGTGAGCGAGATCTCAGAAGAATCGAGGTTTTGGAAGGTAACATCGGCAGTCTTCAGCGAGGCGCGGAAAACGGCTTCGTTTTGTTCCATCATGCCGGGATTGTCTGAGGAGAAAGCAAACCCTTTCCGAGAGAGGTACATGTTTTGCAGTTCCTCTTCGTTCTCCCACGTACCATTCTCAACGGCTAAGTTGATATTCGACGAGTAAGAACCAGAAGCATTCGAGAACACACGAGTCGCCGCTTGGCGCAGGTTAATGCCTAACTCATCGGCTTGCTTCATCGCGTGCTTGCGAACAAAGTTCATTTCCAAAGGTTCTTCTGCTTCGGCAGCCATTTTCACAGCTCGATCGAGTAATGCCATTTGGTTAATAAACAAGTCGCGGAATACACCGGAACAGTTGACGACGACATCGATCCGAGGTCTGCCTAACTCTTCTAAAGGAATCAAATCCAGCTTATTAATCCGTCCCAAGGAGTCGGGTAACGGACGAACTCCAACCATCCAGAGAATCTGAGCCAGCGATTCGCCGTATGTTTTGATGTTGTCAGTTCCCCAGAGCACGCAGGCGATCGTTTCTGGGTAAGCTCCGTTATTCTCTGCACATTGCCGAGCAATTAAGCGATCGACGACGATCTTCGCAGATTTCACCGCAGCAGCAGTCGGAATCGATTGTGGATCAAGTGCGTGAATGTTCTTTCCAGTCGGCAATACATCGGGGTTCCGAATCGGATCACCACCGGGGCCTGGCAGAATGTATTCCCCTTCTAATGCCGTCAGCAATGCACCCAATTCATTGTCTGCAACGACTTGCTTCAAGCAGAACTGCAAGAACTCGATCAGCGGCTTGATCGCTTCTTGATCCACATTCGGATAGCCTGCTTCATGCAAAGCTTCGATCCAAGGTGCTTTCTTGTTGCCTCCAAAGTTAAACAAGTTGCCTAACATCGAGGTTTTAGAAACGCGCCCTTCTTGGTCGATCTGAGCATTCACCATTGCTGCGACAGCATTGCGAGTGGCTTGGTTGATATCATTCAACAGTTGAACATCGTTGAGCACGCCCAAATCACTGTTTTGGAAGACTTCGTCAATGTCGCGGTTCAAGCTATTCGCAATAATCCGAGGCAAGCTCAGCATTTCCTCTTCAGGACGATCGAGGCTTGCGATATTCACTAAAGTTGCGATCGCTTCTTCTGCCGTGGGTGGCTTACCAATCACGTGCAGTCCACAAGGTAACAACCGCGATTCAATCTCCATCAGTTTGATGTAGACCTTTCCAACGATCGTATCTCGCTCTTCTTGGCTCAATTCGCTGGCATTGTCAGGAAACGCAATATCTTTATCGAGATTGCAAATCCGAGCTTTATCCATGATCGTATCGACGATCTGAACCCCACGACCGGAGTCTTTCAGGGTTTGATAAGAGCCAACTAATTCGCTCAGTTCTTTCAGCCCTTTGTATAGTCCAGCATTCTCAGCCGGAGGTGTTAAGTAACTGATCGTTTCAGCGTAAGAGCGGCGTTTTGCGATCGTTGCCTCAGATGGATTATTGGCAGCGTAGTAGTAAAGGTTCGGAATGGTGCCGATCAAGCTATCTGGGAAGCATTCATCGGACATCCCAATTTGCTTACCAGGCATAAATTCCAACGATCCATGCGTTCCAAAGTGCAGGACTGCGTCTGCTTTCCAGATTTTCTCTAGATAGGTGTAGTACGCTGCGAATCCGTGGTGTGGACTTGCCGATCGCGAGAACAACAGCCGCATCGGATCACCTTCATATCCGAAAGTCGGCTGAACTCCGATAAAGACATTTCCAAACGATTTCCCATACACCAAAAGATTTTGTCCATCGGTGTTGAGATGTCCAGGAGCTGGTCCCCATGACGGGATTAAGCGCTCATGATAGGGAGTCAATTCCTCGTATTCAGGAACTGACATCTTGTAAGCAATGTTCAGTTCGGGGCTGTTGTACTGGGCGCGAGCATCATGCAGTACTTCTAGCATCAACGCTTCACCTGATTCAGGCAAATCTTGAACGTCATAGCCGTTTTGCTTCAAAGCTTCCATGGCTTTGTAAATCGAGCCAAAGACATCCAGGTAAGCTGCGGTTCCCACGTTACCTTTATCCGGCGGGAAGCTGAAGACTGTAATTGCAACACGCTTATGCAGCTTAGGTTTGCGACGCAGATTTGCCCATTTCAAGGCGCGTTGTGCGATCGCTTCGACTCGATCCTGAAGCGCGATCGCTTTACCCGTTGCTCCATCTCGACCCGACACGATGATCGGCTCGATCGCACCATCTAGCTCAGGCAATGCGATTTGTAATGCAACTTGAATCGGGTGCAATCCGAGTTCGCTATCTTGCCACTCTTCGGTTGTTTGGAAGACCAGCGGCAATGCCACCATGTAAGGACGATTCAAGCGGCGCAAAGATTCGATCGCTTTGGGATGATCTTGACGAGCGGGGCCACCTACTAGCGCAAATCCAGTCAAAGAGACAACCACGTCAACGATCGCGTTTTCGGGATTAATCGGATCATAGAAAAACGCATCAACTGGTTTCGAGAAATCCAAGCCACCCGCAAAGACTGGAATCACCCGTGCGCCCATCGCTTCAAATTCTTGAACCATTGCGACATAGTGAGCGTCATCCCCTGTGACCAGGTGAGTTCTTTGCAACACTAGCCCAACCGTTGGAGCGAGAGGGTCGCGCAGATCTTCGGGAATATCTTTGCGAGAGCTAAACCAGTTGAGATACTCTTTGAGATCCTCGAACATGTGAGGAGCCATCGGATGCCAAATTCCTAGATCCGGATAAACCTGCGGGTCTTGGTATTCGACGTTATGACCGATTTCGCCTTTGAAAACATACTTATCTGCCAACATCAGCAGAAAGTTTTCTAAGTTGTCTGAATTGCCGCCGAGCCAATATTGGAAACTCAACATAAAGTTGCGAGCATCCTGGGCTTTATCCATCGGCAAGTACTTCAACACTTTGGGCAAAGTATTGAGTAACTTCAGCATCGCGTCTTGGAAGCCTGCGCCGGAATTTTCCTTGCGCTTCTTCATGAAGTTCGCGATCGCGCTTTTTGACTGTCCCAACTGAGCCATTGAGAAGCTACCCAATTTGTTTAGGCGCATCACTTGCGGCATCGACGGGAAGACGACTGCTGCGTCTAAACGATCGCGATGCGGCTCAACGGCAGCAACCACTTTCTCCGCTAAATCTTCGAGGAAAATGAGCGAGGCAATGAAAATGTTTGCTTCTGAAACATCGCGTTGAAAGGCTTCGTAGTTCTCCGGGTTGCGGAGTTCTTCAATCAGATAGCCACTAATTTCAACAGCGACCTTGGGATGATTTGCATTAATTGATCGAACGGCGGCGGAGAGCGCACTTTGATACTGTGGCTCTAACACGACATAGACCACCTTGAGCAATGACCGTCCTGCCAGGTTCTCTGGCGTAATGTGTCGAACGGTGGGCTTGACGTGGGTGAACATGCAGTCAGACTCCTTTTAGCGTGTTCTCTTCTTAAATCGACAAGCGAACGTGAGCGTCCTAATCCAGATCAACCCCAGATTCAGGCAGAGATGTAACGGTTTGTAAAGTTACATGCTCGGCTTTGCGATCGCAAACTGTATTTAATCTACATTTGTGTTTTTACCAGAAAACGTATACATAAAGCGCATTTCGGGACATATACGACACAAATTGATAAGAAATCGGTAATTTTTTGTTACTAACCGTTACAGAGTTATGAGCTAGTGCTCTAGTTTTCTTTACATTTCTTAATTAAGAAATGTAAAGATGAACCTTTCAAGCTAGGTATAAGGACTTATTAACCCGATAAATTCGCAATGTTTTGTAATATTTAATTTTTCAGATCGGTATTTTTCAAAATCGTCTGCTGTACCCAATTGGGAAGTTTCTGTGCACCAGGCTGACTCAGAACTGCGATCGAGAATCCTGCAACAATCAAGCTGCTTAAAATTGTGATCAAGGGAGAATGTTTGGCAAGCCCTGAATCTCTCATGATTCTTGCAATCGGGCGGCTCTGCTTCCTCAACTGCCGACTACTTGGCTTTAATTTTTTGACGCTGAAGGGATCGCGAACATAATGACCGCTAATACTTACAACAAGGCGCGATCGACAATGCGGACAGGTCAGTAATCCATTCACAGAGTTGACTGAGACAAAGTTGCCTGTACGATGGCAAACCGGGCAAGCATGAGAACCGCGATCAAAGGTATCAGCATTCATTGGCAGCAGAAAACCAGCAAAATGACAACATTCGGAAGGCGCGTTTTTAAAGTCGAGTCAATCCAAGCGAAAAATAGCTTCAAGACTTAAATAGCTAAGAAATAATATTTGTAATAGGTTGAGACTTGATCCTTTGATACCAGTTTACCCGCGATCTTCCGTGCAAAGTGCGATCGTTCAGCAAAATTGCGGAAAAATGAGAGCGATTTTTTTCGCAGTTTCGTCTTCTCGGAAGGGCAAAATTTGCCCTGTGTCGAAATCTTTCGGAATTTCGCAAAATACTTGTCTACTCTGGCTTTGATCAATCACAATGAGAATGAGAAATAAAAATTAATCATTATTGATAACCCCTGCCGTGCCCTCGACTCCGCCGCCCAAAATTCTGCTGCCTGATTCTTCGATCGCTCCTCAATCTCGCTTCAATGGTCTGCTGAATCGCCTTCAACCTCATCCGGATACGATCGTGCTGCTCTTAGCCGTTGTGATCGGTGGTGGGGCGGGGTTAGGCGTATTGATGTTCCGCTATTTGATTGAATTATTTCACCGACTGACGCTAGAAGACCTGATGGGAACGATCGGGCATTTTGGGGCTTGGACATTAGCTTGTGTTCCAACGCTCGGTGGAATTCTAGTTGGGCTGATGCGCTGGCTTACGAAAGAATTTAGTCCAGGAATTTCAGGATTAATTGCGGCGGTGCAAGCGGGCAAGGAAATGTCGCCAACTCGCCCCATTATCAAAACAGTAGCGGCAGCCGTTTCGTTGGGGACTGGAGCATCTCTCGGACCCGAAGGTCCAAGTGTAGAAGTCGGCGCGAATTTTGGGTTGTTAGTGGGGCAGAGTTTGAAAGTATCGCGCGATCGCCAACGATTACTGTTAGGTGCAGGCGCAGCAGCCGGATTAGCAGCCGGATTTAATGCGCCGATCGCTGGCGTATTCTTCGCGCTAGAGGTGGTCTTGGGGACGACGTTTGAAACGTCTGCGGCAAGTATTGTCTTACTTTCGGCGGTCGTTTCGGCGCTGATTGCTCAGATTGGACTTGGAGGACAACCTGCATTTGCGCTGCCGGCTTATGAAGTTCGCAGTCCGCTAGAATTGCCGCTCTATCTAGGGTTAGGGCTATTTGCTTGTGTTGTGTCGATCGCTTACACCACTTCTTTAAAGTGGGCAAGTGATGTCTTTCAGGGCAAAATTCCTGGAACCGTTTGGATGGCAAAAATTCCGCGGGAAGCGCAGCCGATTTTAGGCGGTCTATGCGTCGGATTAGTAGCCCTAAAATTGCCGCAAATCTTAGGGGTAGGCTATGACACCGTTGAAGCGATGCTGCGAGATGTGCAATTCTCGTTACTCCTGCTCATGACATTATTAGTTGTGAAATTGCTCATGACAGCGGTCAGTTTAGGGAGCGGGCTAATCGGGGGGATGTTTGCGCCTGCGATGTTTTTGGGTGCGACATTGGGTGCGGCATATGGCAAAGTTTTGCCTTTCGTCTTCCCTATGTTTGCAGGAAGCATTGCTGCACCACCTGCGTATGCAATGGTCGGGATGGCGGCAGTTTTAGCGGCGAGTGTGAATGCGCCTTTAACTTCGATTTTGTTGCTGTTTGAGATGACCCGCGACTATCGAATTGTCTTACCGTTGATGGCAGCGGTGGGATTGAGCGTCTGGCTTGCGAATCTGTTGAAATCGAATCCCGAACAGCCTTCTAACTTGCAGCAAATCGAAGCAAAAGGTGATCCTGCCCCAACTTCAACGAGCTTACAGAAGCAGGAAATGCTCAGAAATGTTTCTGTTGCAGAGGCAATGCATCCGAACTTTCTACAGGTTGAAGAGTCAATGCCACTTTTAGAGGCAGGTTTGCAATTGATTCAAAATCATTGTCATAGTGCATTAGTGGTTAATCTCGATCGCCAATTGATCGGCATTATCACCTTGCAAGATATCAATCGTGCGATCGCACGTTGGGAAACCGAACTGAATCATTTTGATCAAGCCCTCGATCGCACGATCGCGGATGTGTGTACAACCGACATTCTTTATGCCTATAAAGATGAGCCATTAACCGATGCATTAGATAGAATGGCGACTCGTGGATTGCATCAACTTCCTGTCATCGATCGCGAAAATCCGCATCAAATTCTGGGACTTTTGGAGCAAGAAGGCATCACATTGGCATGTAATTTGGCACTGACGAGAGTTCGGTTAACGCCTTATCTGTCTCACGCCAAAAAAACAAGTCCAACCGAAGCTGAACTTGCCAATGTAGGCGTATTGAATTAACTCTAGATGAGACTTTATAAAAGTAGAGTCTCATCGGTTTCGGCTGGTCCAAACTCCTGTAAACATCATTAGCATCCCGCCTAGAAAAATCGCGATCGCTAGACCCACCGGAATAGCAGTTTGCCAATCAATGTTTTCCATAGAATTACACGTTGAGTTCTTCTCGATCGAGTTGTTTCAGATGAATATGCTTTCGTCCCAAAGAGATTTCAAATTCATCTCCTGGCTGCAATTCCATTTGTTTTGTATACGCTGCACCAATTAACAAATTACCATTAGACTGCACACTAATTCGGTAACTTGCACTGCGACCTCCTCGTCCATTGGTTGCCTGTTTCCCATCTAATTGAATTCCTTCTGCATCGATTAATGCATTCAGGAATTTCATCATATTCACACGTTCGACTCCATTTTTCGTCACCGTGTAATAGCCGCATTCTTTCGCTTTTTCTTCTTTATTGAGATGGTCGAGTTCCTTCACCTTCTTCAGCAGAGATTCCCCCGTCAGTGGCTCAATCTTTTTCTTCTTAGTCATCAACCCGAAATCCGAATCAGTGGACATCAATTCGATCTGATCAGCGCTCCCAAATCCACTAAATTGAGATTATTTAGTGCCCGGTGAGTTTGCCCAATTCATATTACACTGGCATCGCTGATTTTTGACACAAATTCGTCTCAGATTGCCGACAAAAATGACGTGCGAATTCGCTTAGAATTTGCAACGATTTTCGCCCTTCTTTCTCGTGATCGTAGTCTTTAGAAATTTGGGAAGGGAAATTTAAAAATAAAAAGGAGCAGACTTACTGCGTTGAGCGAACTACGGCGGCAATCCTGACGGCATCGTCAAACATCGACACCTTAGAGATCAAAAACCTTTTGTCGCTCAAGTTGTAAGCTGCTCTTACCATTCATTCACCTGTGATTCATAAGTTATCAACCTCACTTGTCAACGCTGTGTGTTCGTCATGAAGTTGAAATGACAAAATCAAAGATAGAGAGAGCATCCTGCATGCAGCGATAAAGATATGGCACAGTTGCAACTAAATTGCCGCGCTAACGTCATATTTGATGACTATAGTCGAAGTATCTATCATTTGGATGAAGAGCAATTTGCATCTTTGCTTACGGAAATGATTGAAATTTTTGGAGATGCAACATTAAGGAGAGTACACACCCGATGACAACGCCTCGCAAATCGTTTAAACAGTCTGCTGTCTATTTCATGCTGCCATTGGTCGGAGCGGGGACAGCCCTCGCTGGAAATCGTCTACTCTCCAGCAATGCTGTCAATAATATTGTTTCACCTCCTGCGATCGCGCAAGCGACGAATCGTACCGCTGGACTCGCTGACCCGAATTTTATCGCATCTGCCGTGGAGCGAGTCGGACCTGCGGTGGTGCGGATTAACGCTTCGCGAACCGTGCAATCGCGCGTTCCCGAAGTATTTAACGATCCTTTCTTCCGCCAATTCTTCGGCAATCAAATTCCCAATCAACCTTCGCAACGCGTTGAGCGCGGAACAGGTTCAGGCTTCATCATTAGCGGCGATGGATTGATTTTAACGAATGCTCACGTGGTCAGTGGTGCAGACACCGTGACTGTCACGATGAAAGATGGACGTGAGATCAGTGGAAAAGTGGTGGGTCAAGATTCTCTGACCGATGTTGCTGTGGTGCGAGTTCAGGCGAATAATTTACCGACGGTTCCACTGGGCAACTCGGATGGGTTGAAGCCAGGAGAATGGGCGATCGCAATCGGGAATCCGCTCGGGTTAGATAATACCGTCACGGCTGGCATCATCAGTGCGACCGGGCGATCCAGTGCGGAAGTGCGAGTAGCAGACAAGCGGGTGAGCTTTATTCAAACGGATGCCGCGATTAATCCGGGGAATTCGGGTGGTCCTTTGCTCAACCAACGCGGGGAAGTGATTGGCATGAATACCGCGATCATTGGTGGGGCGCAGGGGTTAGGCTTTGCAATTCCCATCAATACGGCTCAGCGGATCTCGCAGCAGTTGATTTCTAAAGGTCGGGTGGATCACCCCTATTTAGGAATTCAGATGCGGGGATTGACAGCGGACTTGAGGGATCAGATTAACCGCGATCGAGAAGTTGGTTTCCGAGTCCAAGATGATCAAGGCGTGGTCATTTTTCGCGTGATGCCGAATTCTCCGGCTGCAAGAGCGGGCTTGCGGAATGGAGATGTGATCAAGAAAGTAAATGGTCAAACCGTGACAAAAGCGGATCAAGTTCAGCAAGCAGTGGAGAACGCTTCGGTGGGCGGAAATCTTCGGCTTGATGTGAGTCGCGGAGGGAATACGACGACTGTGAGTGTACAGCCTGGGGTGTTCCCGACTCAAACGGCGCAGAATTAATGACAGTTCATCGTTGATGTTGTCTCTACTCGTCAATCCCATGAATTTTGCGGAGTGGCGAGTGGAGAATAGTAACCCTGATTTCAGATCCTCACGCTATCTCCCTATCAGATTGATATTGAACCATAGTGAATTGATACAAAAAGCCGATGGATATATCCATCGGCTTTTTAGTGAATCTTGAAGTCTCAGGCTAATCGCGCTGACCGAGCGCAATTAAGATGTACTGAACCAACTGGAGCAACGCATACAGCGCAGTTGCAACGTAAGTAAATGCTGCTGCATTCAAGACTTTTCGCGCACCTTGATTCTCTTCACCCTGCAAAATGCCGAGTTCATCGATCAAGCGTAAGGCTCGGCTTGACGCATCAAATTCAACGGGCAGAGTAACCAGATGGAACACAATCACAGCCGCAAACAGCGCAATTCCAATTTTGATGAATACGCCACCCAGTGCTCCTAGGAACAAACCACCCATAATCAAGAGTGGTCCAAAATTTGCGCCTAGGTTCACGGCTGGAACTAATGCCGCCCGAACATTCATCGGCACATATCCTTTCACATCTTGTAGAACGTGACCACATTCATGTGCTGCTACCGCTGCTGCAGCTAATGAACTCGAACCGTAAACGACTTCTGAGAGTCGAACCGCTTTTGCACTTGGGTCGTAATGATCCGTCAGTTCCCCCGCGACAGGCTCGACGCTCACGTCATAAACGCCCATGCGATCTAGAATCATTTTCGCAACTTCTGCCCCCGTCATTCCCATCCGTGAGGGAATCTCAGAGTATTTGCGGTAAGTGTTTTGAACCCGCTGCTGCGCCCAGAATACCAGGATCATGCCGGGAATCAGCAGGAGATAAGACCAATGGAAAAACATGCCGTTTACCTTTTCTTAAATTCTATGCGAGGCTTAATTGACTGCTTTTATCCGCTATGCTATCACCTCTAAATCTAGGATGCCTGGAGCGAAAACCGAACTCGACACGGTTGAATTTTAGCTGCGGAATTTTCGATGAATTTGTCACAAATCGCATCCGATGAGAGGGGATCGAGACTCAGAGACTTACGTTAGAATAAAGACAGCACTGAAAGGAAGGAATGGATCGCTCGATGTCAATTTTTATCCCCGCACAAGGTACTGGCAGGAGATAGCAGTACTGATGCGTGAATTGCCCAAAGCACTACAGACTGAAGGGACTTCGCCACAGGTGGATAAATCGATCGCGCTTTCACGTTTACTTCCGCCTCCTGATCGATCGCGTGCAAGAGTTTTATTCTGGCTGAAAGGTCAAGTCCCCGAAACTCGAATTCGACATATCCTGCGGGTCGAACAATTCGCGATCGAGCTTGCTCAACGGCATCATCTCGATCGTGAGAAAGCGGCGCAAGCTGCACTCATGCACGATTTGGCAAAGTTCTTTAAGCCAAAGCGACTGTTGAGTATGGCGATCGCAGAAGGCTTGGAGATCGATCCGATTGAAGAGATGAATCCTCATTTACTTCATGCAGATGCAGGTGCGATCGTGGCACGGGACGAATTCGGTGTAACGGATTCTGAGGTATTAAATGCAATTCGGCATCATACGCTTGGCAGTCCGGAGATGAGTTTACTCGGCTGTGTGGTGTATCTAGCGGATGGGCTAGAACCAGGACGGGGAGCCACACCTGAGTTAGAAGAATTGCGAGACTTGAGTCGGCAGGACTTGATTCAGGCAACTTGGCGAGTGGCAGATGCATCGCTCAGACACTTGATTCAAGCGGGTCATCTGATCCATCCGCGCACGGTACAAACTCGTAATGCCTTTTTACAACGGTTCAAACAAACAGTTGTAAAAGACCCGATCGCTAAAATCCAACTCGTAAAAGGAATTCAAACCTGAATGACAGAACTTTCTAACCAGCAAACTCTTTCGCTCAATACGACGCTAGACGATCGCTCAGATCGAATGGCACAGTTAGTCGCTACGGCAGCTGATGAGCGCAAAGGGAGCGATATTGTGTTGTTGAAAGTCGGCGATGTGTCGGTTCTGGCAGATTATTTTGTCGTCGTGACAGGGTACTCAAAGGTGCAAGTCCGGGCAATTGCTCGATCGATTGAAGACAAACTGGAAGAAGAGATGGGACGGAAACCCATTCGATCCGAAGGCTTCTCGGATGGGACTTGGATTATTGAGGATTACGGTGATGTGATCGTGCATGTGATGATGCCTCAAGAACGCGAATTCTATGGCCTAGAGTCGTTCTGGGGACATGCACCGCGCGTTCCGTTTGGCACCTTGTAAATTGATTTAGAACATAAAGTGAATCGAGAGATTAGAATTCTAATCTCTCGATTTTTTATGAGGTTTGGGGTTCGGCTCAATCTTTAGAGGAGACGAGCTTCAGAACGGTTCAGAATGTCGGAAATTGCGATCGTTGAACCAAGCCGAGACGCAGCGAAATAGCTCGAAATGTACCTTTTACGCCGCAGCAGGCTCAGGCTGCATTTCAACAGGTGCGCCTTCTTCTACCATTTGAGCCATCTTGCCGCCTTTACGAATGTAGTTTTGCACGGCTGCAAACATTGCATTCACTTTGCGAGTCCGCCATTCATCAATTAACGCTTGCGTTTTGGCAATTCCAAAGTCACGTTCCATGACTTCATAAAGATAAGCAGCGTGTCGTGTCTCATCTTCAGCGATACTCAAAACGCCCTTTTTCAAGTTTGTACTCGTCGCATCTTCTGGTAGGGCTTCTGCAAGTCTGAAAAAGTCTTTACTCGCATCCAGTTCAAGAATATAAGTGCTGGCAAGAAAGACTTCCCAAGGAATATTTGCAGGTTTCAACTGTTCTTGAGAGTAACCTACAAAATAGGCATCAAAAAAGGGACTCCGCTTCGATTCCTCCGGTTTCCTGTCCGTTTGACGATCGCGCAGTTGACTAAAATCGATGACCTTTTTATTGAGCTGCTTTAAGCCATGCGCAAAGATCTGACCATGCCGTTTCTCATCGCTGGCGTGGAGATCGAGCTTTTCTGCAAACCAGGTTTTGCCTTCTGCAAGTGCACGATCGCGCAAAGCCTGCAAAAATGGCACAGAACCCGATTCTGCCATTTGAAAGCCAGCGAGGAGATTCGGACGAGTTTGACGATCGCGAATTCCACTCGACAAAATGTAAGCGCTCGCACCTGAACCGACAATGTGGAGAAATTGTGTCAGAAGATTCATAGATCTAAAAGGGGAGGACTGCACTCGCTATGGTAGCGTGCTGAAGCGGTGGGGAGTCGGAGACCCCGTTTAATCCCGCCCTACTTCGTAGCAGTCGCATCCGCTGTTTTTGGATCAGGCTTGACTGCACCTAAGCGAACTTCAGAACAGAACGATGCCAGACTGAAGCCGCCTGCCTGCTTCAAAACACTGTGCCGGAAGCGCACATTTGGGCTTTCAAACCAGATTCGCTCTTTCGAGTAAAGGGTGTCTGATTCGGTAATCAGAGTTAATCCCATCGCGTCTGAGACTTCGTAGTGTCCCACAATCGGGGTCTGCTGGGTAGTTCCCATTTCGCCAAGTAGCTTGCCCGAATTTTGGGTATCGCCTGCGATCGGCACAAGCACAGTCGAGCCAGTTTGCTTCCTCGTTTCGCCATCGAGAAAGCCTTCCCACGTCAGCCGTGCGCCGAGCAATGCAGTAGTTGGGTCAACCTGATACTTTTCACATAGCTGAATCACAGCAGGATCGGATTTGTCGAGTAGGTCGATCTCGATCGTAGATTTTCCGCTCCCTTGCTGAGCGGCAGGATGATGGCTGGTTCGCATCGACGACCATCTGCCTGCACTAAGTTCAAAAAACTCGACAATATCCATAACGATCCTATAGCGGGTTGTGATTCCTCTCTATTGTAAAAGGTTCAGTTACCCGAAAAAATCAGCCGTCGAGAAAGAATTGACGGCTGATCGCGCTCAGATTTGTTCGATCGACGCTTGTAATCCCTGATTTAGGAGGATTTGCAGCAATTCATCTGCTTCTGCTCGATCGCGAAATGCACCGGCTTGCATCACTCTCCGTCCTCTTAAGGCAAACGCATCGGCAACCACCGATCGCACTTGAGTTTGCTCAGACGCTGTACTCGCTTGGACAATGACCCGAAATCGGAATCCAAGACTGGAAGCTTGACTCACTGCACCCGATCCGCCGCGCCAAATTCGGACTGAGGTTCCAGCTGTATTGCCAATTGGTGGGGTCGCTCGTGGAACAGGCAGAATACCGGAAGCAGAAGCGACACGACGGGATTGTTGAACAGGTTGCGGTTTAGGTTGTGCGATTTGGGGTTGTACTTGGGGAATGCGGATTGGAATTCCTTCAGTTGGACGAATTTCAGTTGGGCGAATTTCAGTTGGACGAATCGCAGCGTTGATTCGCAGGGTGGGAAGTGGGCGATTTGAGCGGGCGAGCGGTAAAGGAGCACTTCTCGAAGTTGCGGCTGGAACCGGAATCTCGATCGCACCATTATTCCGGGCTTGAGGCAGAGGGCGACTGCGAATGGCGAGCGGAGGCAAAGGTCGAGGCTGCCCAAATCCGGTCGAGGAAGCTACATTCGTCGTCATTTCAGGAGCCGCAATGCCAGAGAAATCGAGCCGCCCGATCGTTTTGGCTGAGACTTGATTACCAAAGGCGGGCACAGTTTGAGTGGTGCGCTGAGTATTAATATCAAATTGCTGATTGTTTAAGAACGTGTTGTTGCCGGGATCAGCAGAATTCCCTAAATTAGGCCGGGATTGCGCGATCGACACCATCCCGTCTCGCGCGTTGTTATCGATCACATTGTTGCGAAGAATGGGCTGAGCACTGCCCTGCACCACGACCCCATCTTTGTTCTGTGTAATCCGATTTCCGAGTAGCTTGGGAGCAGAATTCTGAGCAATATTCACTCCGAATCCGGTGCGCTCAAAAATATTGTCTTGAATCTCTGGGCGAGACGTTCCGTAGACGGTGACACCGTTTGCGCCGTTTTGGTAGAAATAATTGTTTTTCAGCACGGGAGCGCTATTGCCCACGATCGAGGCTCCGTCATGGGTATTGCCCGTAAACGTATTCGCGAAAATCACTGGACTGGTCGATTCTGTCCAGAGTCCATAGCCTTGGGGGTTAGGATTCGTCACGGTGACTCCAGCGAGCATTGAGCGATCTGCGCCTAGAATCGTGACATTTTGCCGAGCGAAGGTTCGACTGAGAAAAAAGTCGCCTCCCCGAATCAGCACGTTCTGTCCCCGATTGCGGGGATCGCCTTGTAAGGTGATCGTCGGCTTAAGCTGAATCGGAAACACTTCGCCAGTCGCGATACTGTACGTTCCAGGAGCTAGAAGAATGACAGTATTCGGTGCTGCTCGGTCGAGGGCTACTGTAATCGTTTTGAGCGGAGAATTCGCTTGACCAGAGCCATTGTCGTTGCCGATCGCTGGATTGACGTAAATCACCGATGGAGTGATTTGAGCAATCGAGTCGGGCAGTGGGTTCGCGATCGCAGGTTTTTCTGTAATGGCGAATAAGGCAGATACACTTAATACAGCGAATACGGAGGAATACACAGAGCATCGATTCACGATTGTTCTCCAACACACGGCTTGTTCGGATAACATGACTGATTTTCTCGGATCGGTTACAGAAGGTTCAGTCTACACAGAGAATCTGAGTAAACCTCTGTAAAATCACTGGAACGCTGATCACGCGCGGGTTTCCACGGAAATGATCGGATTGAACTTATTGTCTCTGTAAGTCTACGGTGGTCAAGTAAATTAAAAAATCTTTATGAAGTAGCCTCATCCTCTGCCCCTGATACGATAAGAGATTAATATCTGGGAAATTTGCGCCCTTGCACTTCTTTATGCAGTCAGCCCTCTATCGAATTTTAGATGCGAACCTCGATCGCGCCCGTGAAGGTCTCAGGGTGATCGAAGAATGGTGTCGCTTTGGCTTAAACGATGTTGCATTGACAGAACGGTGCAAATACTGGCGACAAGAACTCGCGCATTGGCATCAAGCAGAATTACGGGCTGCCCGCAATACCCCGGATGATCCGGGTACGGATCTGACTCATCCGAACGAGGCAACCCGAGGCAGCATTGAACAAGTGTTGCAGGTGAATTTTTGCCGCGTAGAAGAAGCGCTGAGAGTCTTAGAAGAATACGGCAAAGTCTATCGCGCCGATATGGCAAGCGCAGTGAAGCAAATGCGCTATCAGGTTTACACCTTAGAAAGTCATTTAATGACGGTTCATCGTCGTCAAGTGCTGGATTCTGCTGCGCTTTATCTCGTCACCTCTCCCTCTGAAAATTTGTTCTCAACGGTTGAAGCTGCATTGAAGGGCGGATTGGGACTGGTGCAGTATCGAGACAAAGAGGCAGATGATGCGACTCGGTTTCAGAATGCTCAGAAGCTGCGTGAGCTTTGCCGAGACTATGGAGCATTGTTTATTGTCAACGATCGTGTAGATTTGGCTCTAGCTGTCGATGCCGATGGCGTGCATTTAGGTCAAGACGATATGCCGTTTGCCTGGGCGCGACAAATGTTGGGTCAGCATAAGCTGATTGGGCGATCGACGCATAGCCCGGAACAACTGAAAGCCGCGATCGCAGAAGGAGCCGATTATGTTGGAGTCGGGCCAGTTTATGAAACGCCAACCAAAGCAGGCAGACCTGCCGCTGGACTTGAGTATGTGAAATATGCGGCGGAACATTGTTCGATTCCTTGGTATGCGATCGGGGGAATTGATACGCAAAATATTCATGAGGTGCTTGGTGCTGGAGCACAGCGCGTCTCAGTTGTGCGAGCAATTATGCAAGCTGAGCAACCGACCTTTGTGACGCAATTTTTTATCGCGCAATTAGAACAAAAGCGGCGATTTCAACCTCAATCTACTCCTGATCCTTGGGAAGCGTGAATGATTACATTGCAAGTGAATGGCGAGACGAAAACTTGTGCAGCCGCATTGAACATGCCGAAGTTTTTGGAATCTTTGGGCATGAATCCGCGCTTAGTTGCAGTCGAGTACAACGGCGAGATTTTGCATCGGCAGCTTTGGGAAACGACTGAGGTGAAGGATGGCGATCGCTTAGAGATTGTCACGATCGTCGGAGGCGGCTAATGTTGATTAGTGCCACTTCGGATGAATTGCGTTTATGTTGCCTTTACTCGCTGAATTTACTTCGCCAGGAATTGGATTTCAAATTGGGCCGCTTTCGATTCGCTGGTACGGGGTGCTCATCGCATCAGCAGTGCTGATTGGGGTGAATTTGTCTCAATACTTGGCATCGCGACGGCAGGTGAATCCAGAATTACTGAGTGATTTAGCGATTTGGCTAGTGCTTGCTGCGATTCCGAGTGCTCGCTTGTATTACGTGATTTTTCAGTGGCGCGATTATGTCGGGAATCCGGCTTCGATGATTGCGATTTGGCAAGGCGGGATTGCGATTCATGGCGCGATCTTGGGTGGCACAATCGCGGCTTTGATTTTCGCGCGCGTGAAAAAGATTTCGTTTTGGCAATTGGCGGATTTAGTTGCACCGTCACTGATTTTGGGACAAGCGATCGGGCGTTGGGGGAATTTCTTTAATTCGGAAGCCTTTGGTAGTCCGACGGATTTACCTTGGAAGCTATTCATCCCGCTCGATCGCCGTCCGCTGGGATTAGAGAATGTTGCGTACTATCATCCGACCTTTTTGTATGAGTCCCTTTGGAATTTAGGCGTTTTTGCGTTGCTGATGTTCCTGTTTTTCAAAGGGTCTCGGTTAAAGGTTGGAACGCTGTTTTTAACGTATATGGTTGCGTATAGCGCGGGGCGGTTTTGGATTGAGGGACTGCGAACTGATAGCTTGATGTTGGGCTTTTTGAGAATGGCTCAAGTGGTCAGTTTGACAGGAATTGCGATCGGGGCGATTGGATTGTTCTGGCTGTATGGGATGAAGCGATCGCTCCCCGATGTGGTGGATGATCCAAATCCGGATTCGCAACCGACTCGATAATGCTCATAAAAAACCCTAGAGGCAAGACCTCTAGGGAATTAAGTCAGGGTGCATCTACCATTGCTGTTTCCTCCAGCGAACAAAGCCAATCCGGAAAACTCAAATTCTTGCTCATTCATGTCGCTTACTGAACAAATTCTTGCGAAAACTCCAGGCAATCCATTGGAAGGATTACGTCGCGTCGATGCACTCTGGAAGGCTTTGCGTGAAGGTGCGATCGCAGTTCCGAACGTGGTACAGACGAGTGCCGACGGGTATAGCCCGACTGAGCGCACTTTAGAAATTGAATACGATGTGCTCATCGCGGGCGGAACGCTTGGAATTTTATTAGGTGCAGCGCTCGTTTTGAAAGGCTGGCGAGTTGCCCTAATCGAACGCGGAATCTTAAAAGGACGCGAGCAAGAATGGAATATTTCGCGTAAAGAATTAGCAGCATTTCTGGAATTGGGATTGTTAAGCGAGACCGAGATAGAAACCGCGATCGCAACTCAATTTAATCCGGTTCGAGTCAGCTTTGCAGAAGGCTCAAATATCTTTGTGCAGGATGTGCTGAATATCGGCGTTGATCCGGTCTACTTGCTAGAAACGTTGAAGCAAGTTTTTCTGCGGCATGGCGGAACTTTATTGGAGAACACGCCTTTTGAGAGCGTAGAAATTTGTGCGAATGGGGTTTGTGTTAATCGATCGCTCAATGCCCGACTGATGCTAGATGCAATGGGGCATTTTTCCCCGATCGTTCAGCAAGCGAGACAGGGACAAAAACCAGATGGAGTTTGCTTAGTTGTTGGGACTTGTGCAAAAGGATTTGAGCAGAATGAATCAGGCGATCTGATTGCGTCTTTTACGCCGATTCAGAAGCAATGTCAGTACTTTTGGGAAGCTTTTCCCGCACGAGATGGCAGAACAACGTATCTATTCACTTATCTAGATGCAAATCGCGATCGCTTTTCTTTAGAAGATTTATTCGAGGACTATCTGAATCTGCTGCCTGACTATCAAAACATTCAGCTTGAACAATTAGAATTTGTGCGCGCGCTATTTGGATTTTTTCCTTGCTATCAGAACAGTCCCTTGCACTTGAAATGGGATCGGATTTTGCCTGTTGGAGATAGTAGTGGAAGTCAGTCTCCTCTGAGTTTTGGCGGATTTGGGGCAATGGTGCGGCATCTGGTGCGCTTAACCAATGGTATCGATGAAGCGCTACGATATGAAATGCTAAATCATTCGGCTCTGTCTTTGCTGCAACCGTATCAGCCTAATTTGTCGGTCACTTGGTTATTTCAACGATCGATGAGTGTCGGAGTGAATCAGAACATTGATCCAGATCAGATCAATCAATTGTTGAACACTGTCTTTGGAGAAATGCAGCGATCGGGAGAGCTAGTTTTGAAGCCCTTTTTACAAGATGTGGTTCAGTTTGTCCCACTTTCTCAAACGTTACTGAAGACCGGAATTCTCCATCCTGGCTTAGTGTTAAAAATCATTCCCCATGTTGGAATTTTCGCTTTGCTAGATTGGATGTTGCACTATTTCAATTTGGCAACTTATACCGTTCTCTATTCGATTTCCCAATCTTTTCACCCCTGGATTGCCAAACTCCCGCCAGCGCAGCACTATACCTGGCATCGACGAGTTGAAGCGTGGCAATTTGGCTCAGGAAAAGATTACGTAACTGATTAAGGATCTTAGTGATGGAATTCTCGTTAGCTCGGCAGCGGTTTTATCAAGAGGTACGTCAAGATGACGAGAAAATTAACCTTGAGAAAGCAGCTTTATACATCGCTCAAGAGGAATATCCAAATTTAGAAATTGAGAAGTATTTAACTGAGATCGATCTCATGGCTGCGGAAGTTCATGCCCGCCTGCCAGAAGAACCCTATCCGCTCAAAATCATTCAGACGATTAATCGATATTTATATGAGGATTTAGGATTTTCAGGTAATTCTGAAGACTACTACGATCCTTGTAATAGCTTCTTAAACGATGTCATCGATCGTCGAACCGGAATCCCGATTTCGCTGGCATTGTTGTATTTAGCGATCGCGGAGCGGATCGAATTTCCGATGGTCGGGATCGGGATGCCAGGGCATTTTCTGATTCGTCCGGCTGTGAATGAGGAGATGGAGATCTTTGTCGATGCGTTCCACAACGGAGAAATTCTATTCCCTCAAGATTGCCAGGAACGATTAAATCAATTAGCAGGACAGCCGGTTGAGATGCGTCCTCAATTTTTAGAAGCGGTTTCTCCCAGGCAATTTCTCGCGCGAATGTTGACGAATTTGAAAGGCATTTATCTCAATCAGGGCAAGATTGAGAAATGTCTGGCGATGATTGAGCGGATTCTAATTCTGTTTCCAGATGCGGCGTATGAATTGCGCGATCGCGGCATCATTTATTTTCAAACGCATCGCTGGATTGAGGCGCGGCAGGATTTAGAGGGTTATCTCGATCAAGTGCCAGCGGCGAACGATCGCGATTTGATTCAGCAATTGCTTGATCAAATTGAGAGCGATTGAAGTCGAGCGAACTGGCAGATGGAGCAGGCTGAACTGCAAACGCCCAAGTTAATTCAATGACTCTGCGACCTGCTTCAATCGCCTCAATTGAGCTTCCATATCCTCCTGTGTCCACTTCGCTGCAAACTGATTAAACCCAAAGCGCACGATCGGATTCGGAATCTCAAACTCAAACTGATTCAACAATCTTGTTCCCTTCGCTTCCGGCTGACACTCCCAGCGATCGCGACCCTTAAAAAATCCCTCAAACTGCCATACAACCAGTCCCGGCTGCCGCTCAACTACCACATTCTTCAGCGTCGGGCGCAACAGCGGTATCTGCACAACAAAACGGCTCTGACTGCCCAAGTCCGTAGACCAAGCTTCGATCGGTTCACAGCGCAGAGCCGGATTTAACCAGCGATGCATCAGATTCAAATCCGTAAAACAACGCTCCACATCCGTTGCGCTCGCCTGAATCAAAATCGACTGCTCAAAAACCTGCGGCACTCCCATTTTTCGCTCCCCCAACAGTCCATGAAATTGATCATGGCAAACGAATTGTGCCTTGAGATTAATTCTTAACTAAACCTAAAAAAATGCTGACCTGCATTATCTCTTTCCAGAGAGGGAAGATCCCCCGATTTCTAGAATGGGATACTCTGCCGTGAGGATGCGAGTCAGCATTCGTAGGATACATACGGACTTATCAATTCAAGCTTATTTGTTCATACAAGGCTTGAAGACTTTATGGAAAATTCAAAAAAGTGTTTCTGAGAGCTTTTCTCCAGTGAGAGATACGAGTAATCTTAGGAGTGCAACTGTAAATTTTTGGATGAAATGATAAGTTGTGCGAGATATTTCAGTAATTTTACGATTGACTTCGCAAGGTTATTTTGAACGGTCAAGCCACTTGCTCTTATCTAAATTGCACAGTTGTAAGCATCATACAAAAGCGCTCAAACAACGCTTTTTTGTAAGCGAAAGGGGTTTATCAAAAGACCATGAATGAAACTTATCAGTTTGGGGGAGCGCAGCTACTCATGGGCGACCAAATCCTAGCTCAACTTCCTCCGCCTGGAGAGGCTCCATATTTAGTAGTCTTTGGGGTCAATATTGGCGATATTCTCGTGAAATGGGGCGGGGCATTAATCATCTTCCTGCTCGGTATTATTATTGCCGCCTTTGTTTCGAGTATTGTTCGTGGACTCTTGAAACGGACGACTCTAGACGATCAGCTTGCAAATTGGATGTCTGGCGGTCGCACTAGAGCCGACTTTAAAGTTGAAAAACTCATTGCATCGATCGTGTTTTGGATTATCACGATCCTGGCATTGGTGGCTGCATTAAATGTGCTCGGTCTGAATACCGTTTCACAACCACTCAACAATTTCCTCAATCAGATTTTTGCGTTTCTGCCTCAGTTAGGTGCGGCTGCACTTTTAGCAGGTGTCGCCTGGGTGGTGGCAACTTTGGCAAAAACGATCGTGGTGCGTACCTCAGAATCATTTGGGCTAGATGAGAAAATCTCTGATCCAGAGGATTCCACTTTAGAAGCCAGTCCTTTTCGGCTCAGCGATACCTTAGGAAATGCAGTTTATTGGTTTGTTTTCCTATTTTTCTTACCGCTGATTTTGGGCGTTTTGAATCTCCAAGGCCCGCTTCAGCCTGTCCAAAACTTGCTGAATGACATCTTAGGCGCGCTTCCCAACATTATTAAGGCGGCTGTCATTGGGGTCGTTGGCTGGTTCTTGGCGCGAACTGTTCGCGGCATTGTCACGAACTTACTGGCAGCAACCGGAACGGATCAAATTGGCGCAAGAATGGGACTCAATCGAGCGCGAGGCGGGCAATCTTTGTCCTGGTTGCTCGGAACGATCGTGTATGTTTTGATCTTGATTCCCACGATCACCGCAGCCTTAGATGCCCTGAGTATTCCGGCAATTTCGGCACCTGCAACTGCAATGCTGAATCAAGTATTGAATGCGTTGCCATTAGTCTTTACAGCGGCGGCAATTTTGGCAGTAGCTTATGTGGTGGGTAAATTCATCAGCGATTTGGCTTCAGGCATTCTCGCCAGTATTGGATTTGATAATCTCTTTTACTGGCTTGGGTTGCAAGCGGCTCCAACGACTCCGACCGTTGCCCCTGATCGCTTTGACACCGAATTTCAAACGGGTGAAACCATGCTTCAGCCCGATCAGCCAACCGGGTTGCGTAGCCCCTCTGAGATTGCAGGGGTAGTGATCTTAGTCGGTATCATGCTGCTAGCGACCGTTGCCGCAGTTGATGTGCTGAATATTCCAGCATTGACCGCGATCTTGTCCGGAATTTTGGTGATTTTCGGACGGATTCTAGCAGGGTTGGCAGTCTTTGCTGTAGGGCTATACCTTGCGAATTTGGCTTATAGCTTGATTACCAGTTCGGGAAGTCGGCAAGCGAAATTATTAGGTCAAACGGCTCGAATTGCGATTATTGGCTTAGTTGCCGCGATGGCGCTTCAGCAAATGGGGATCGCATCGAACATTGTCAATTTGGCGTTTGGACTGCTGCTGGGCGCGATCGCGGTTGCAATTGCGATCGCATTTGGGCTTGGCGGTCGGGATGTTGCAAGCGAGCAACTCCGGGATTGGCTGAGAAGCTTTAAAAATTAAAACTTGAGCCAAAGCGAAATAGAACTGCGTCGGGGATCTAACCCGGCGTTTTTTTTGGGCGATCCCGAGATTTCACGGAGGGATCACATCGGCTTCAGGTGTACAAGAATGGAGTTGATTTCCCGTGCCAAATTCTATGGCTCCTGTCCTGAATTCGCCTCAATCCCCTACCCGTGAAATCGATGCTTCTCAATCGACCGAAGCGCTGATTCAATTGCGTCACGTGAGTAAAACTTACGCGAATGGCAGTCCAGCGCTGACTGGAATCTCTTTGTCTGTCAACAAAGGTGATTTTTTATTTATTACAGGACCGTCTGGCTCTGGGAAATCGACGCTTCTTAAGTTGCTCTACGGGGCTGAGCGTCCTTCAGACGGGGAAGTTTTAATCGATCGCGAGAATCCTGCCCGCTTAAAAGGCAACAAACTTGCGTTCTTGCGGCGACGCATTGGCGTTGTGTTTCAGGATTACAAATTGATTCCGCGCCGAACCGTGGCAGAGAATATTTCGTTTGTGCTGTGGGCGCAAGGCTATTCACGAGGTGAAATTCAACGCCGTTTACAGCCCGCTTTGAAGATGGTGGGACTCGTTCACAAAGCCGATTGTTTTCCTGAAGAACTGTCCGGTGGAGAGCAGCAACGGGTAAGCATTGCCCGTGCGATCGTGGGTACACCTCCGATTCTCTTAGCCGATGAGCCAACTGGAAATCTTGACCCGGATAATTCGTGGCAGGTGATTAAAATTTTGAAGAAGCTAAATCAGATTGGCATTACTGTGCTGGTGACGACTCACGATGAAAATCTGATTCGGATGGCAAACCATCCAGTCGTGCAAATCCGTGGTGGCAGATTATATCGAGAGCGTTAAGCCTTTTCTAGCCAATCAAAAATCTGATCTAACTGGTTTAAGGTGACTAAGCCATATTGCCAGAGAATCATCGGCAAGGGTTCGGTGTCGATTTGGCTATGACGTACCGCCAAATCGATCGCTGAATTGGGCAGAGCCAGTTCAGTTTTGAGAAATTCAATTAATTTTGATCGTTTCGCTTCCATCGTACAGCTACCCATTTATGAAAATCAATTTAACTTATGTAAACAGTTTCTTACAATCCATAGATCATCCTAAAGGTGAGGATTTTTGGAATTGAACAGAGAGAAACCTCTATCCCTGAAATTACGGAGATGTATTGAGAGAGGTAGGGGAGTTGCCCGAAATTACCGACTTTTCAAATCTAATCTTTGTCCAATCTGAGTAAACCAAATAGTTTCAGCAAGATTATTAGAACTTGTTGAAACTTAACCATTGATTTTCTCAGGGACTTTAAGCATGTCATCACCTCAACTGATCATTTGGAGAAAACAAGCTGCTGATCGCTTGCAGCAAGTCTTATTTAGCATGACGAGCCAAGATTTACAGCCGATCGATGCTCATGTGGATACGCTACTACGCCAGTTGAGTAACCTTCCGGCACGTCCGAACGATCGTGCGCCTTATCAAGGTAGTTTTCCGAATGAATCGGTCAGTGGGGCACGGGTGAAGACAGTGAACCGCTTAAGACAGTTGATTGTGAATATCAAGGGTGCAGAGTTTCAACCGCAAGATCAAATGGTGGATGCAGCTTTGCGATCGATTCTCAATCTGCCTGCGCGCACGACTCAGAATCCTTATGCTGAGATTTTTCCTGAAACGCCGCTGCCTGCGATTACGCTCAATCATTTATTAAAGATTGCACCGTATGCGGATACTCATCAACTGACTTCGCTCTTTCCTCATTTACTGCTGACGATGGCGGAATATGAGATTTCGACTCCCATGCGGCAGGCACATTTTCTCGCGCAGTTGATTCATGAATCGGGTTCGTTCAATTACTTGGAAGAGATCGATCTCGGTGATTATCTAGAAGGTCGCGAAGATTTGGGGAATGTTCATCCTGGAGATGGTCGTCGGTTCAAAGGGAGAGGGCTGATTCAGATTACGGGTCGTGCCAATTATGAGGCGTGCGGGTTAGCGCTAGGTGTGAATTTGATTGAGACTCCGACTCGCTTAGCTGAGCATGATTTAGCTTGTTTGAGTGCAGGTTGGTTTTGGTCGAAACATGAAATCAACAAGTTTGCTGATCGCGATGATGTGGAGACTGTGACTCGGACGATCAATGGTGGATTGAATGGGTTTGCCGATCGACAATATTATTTGGAAATTGCGAAGAAAGTGTTGAACGTGTAGGGCAAAAGGTCAAATCGGACGGATACCTGAGTCGAAACGCCCGATTTGAGGTCTTTTGTGATCTGAGCGGATGCGATGGCACGATAGAATGTCTGCGTCTCAAGCGCATCCTTATGTTTTTATTTCTCTCCAAACTGCTGCCAATCTTCCTTTATCCGTTGGGGTTGAGTTGCATTCTCCTGTTGATTACGCTGGTTCTACTTTGGAAAAAACGATCGCGACTTGCCCTCATTCCGGTTACGCTTACCGGATTAATTTTGTTTCTCAGCTCGAATGCCTCGGTCAGCAACGCGATCGTTCAATCCTTAGAATTTCAATACTTGCCGCAACAAATTCCGACGGCTGACGCGATCGTGGTTCTCGGTGGTGCAACTGAATCAGCAATTCCGCCGCGCCCGTGGATTGAACTGAAAGAAGAAAGCGATCGTGTGCTGTACGGCGCAAAACTGTATCGAGATCAAAAAGCTTCTCGAATTATCCTCAGCGGCGGACGCATCGATTGGCGACCGAGTAGTTCGTCTGAAGCAGAAGATATGGCAGTGTTAATGGAAACGATGGGCGTTCCGCGATCGGCAATGCTACTCGAACCGAATTCACTCAACACTAGAGAGAACGCCGTAAATTCATTAGAGATCATGAAAGCGCAAAAGATTCAAAAAATCCTGCTCGTGACTTCTGCCATGCACATGCCCCGCGCCATGATGATTTTCAGAAAACTAGGAATTGATGCGATCGCTGCTCCAACCGATTACATAGCACTCCAGATGGATCAAGCATCTCAATCGAAGATAGAAGCGACCATTCTCGATTTCTTCCCAGATGCAGATCAGATGCGGCGAACAACGCGGGCGCTGAAAGAATATCTGGGGATTTTTGTCTATCGATTGCGGGGATGGGCTTAAAGAGGTGGGGAAATCCACTCCCCACCTCCCTACCCCTTAACCAATGTTCCAAATTGTAAAGACTCGTTGCAACTCTTAATAAAACTGTGGAGAAGCATTGCGGGAAGCTTGGTAGACTAGGAGACGTAAAAAAGTCGTGGAATGCTGATGGTAAAACCGTTTATCAGATCCACGCACCGCACATGAACCACACTGCGCGATCGTAAAACTCATGGTAGATTCTCTTAAAAAACCAGGCTTTGAAGAACTGCGCCCTGGAATCAAAGTTCCAGCGAAAGAAACCATTCTCACGCCGCGCTTCTACACCACCGACTTTGACGAAATGGCGCAGATGGATCTGTCTGTCAATGAGGAAGAATTTGAAGCACTCGTGGCAGAATTGCGCAATGACTACAATCGTCACCACTTCGTGCGCGATCAAGAATTTGAGCAATCCTGGGATCACATTGATGGTGAAACCCGCAAAGTCTTTGTCGAATTCCTAGAGCGCTCTTGCACGGCTGAATTCTCCGGCTTCTTGCTGTACAAAGAACTCTCGCGCAAACTCAAAGACCGCAATCCTCTCCTGGCAGAAGGATTTGAGCTGATGTCCCGTGATGAAGCGCGTCACGCTGGATTTCTGAACAAAGCTTTATCCGACTTCAATCTCTCGCTTGACTTGGGCTTTTTGACCAAGAGCCGCAAGTACACCTTCTTCAAGCCGAAGTTCATCTTCTACGCCACCTACTTGTCTGAGAAGATCGGCTACTGGCGGTACATCACAATCTTCCATCATCTGAATGCTCACCCTGAAGATCGACTCTATCCGATTTTCAAGTTCTTCGACAACTGGTGTCAGGACGAGAACCGTCATGGTGACTTCTTTGATGCTTTGATGCGGACTCAGCCCCAGTTCTTGAACGATTGGAAAGCGAAACTGTGGTGTCGGTTCTTCTTGCTGTCGGTGTTTGCAACCATGTACTTGAATGATATTCAGCGTACCGACTTCTATGAAGCAATCGGGCTAAATACGCGCGAATTTGAGTACACCGTGATTGAGAAAACCAACGAAACCGCAGGTCGCGTGTTCCCGATTATTCTCAACGTTCAGCATCCGGAGTTCTACCCACGCTTAGAAACTTGCGTGAAGAACAACGAGAACTTAAGAGCGATCGACAGCACGAATGCTCCGAAATTTGTGAAGACCCTGAAGAAATTGCCTTACTACATCTCAAACGGTGTGCAACTTGCGAAGTTGTACTTCATTAAGCCGATTGATATGACGACAACCCACGGTCAAGTTCGCTAGACATCTAAAACCCCTTGGTCAGGAGCGGTTCCATCATGGAGCCGCTTTTTCTATGGAAACCTACCCAGAATTTTCGCTTCAATGTTAGGAGTGAGACATGAGCATTGACGATGAAAGCCTCAATTATTGGGTTGATGATTCTGATCGGATCGCCTGGATTTGCAGCAGAACTTGACCTCGATCCGACCGTGATTCAAAACAGCCCGGTGCTACAGCGTTGGCAAAAACAAGTGCCAAATTTAGCAGACAAAATTCGCAATGATCCGAGTTTTCGGACACGATATCGAGTTGGTTATGCGTCTGAGCTATACATTGGTGTAGAAGATTTGCGACTCGATCGCACAAATTTCACTACCAGCGCGAACTATCGAGCCTCAAATTGGGGAGCCGATCTCCACTACTATGTGCGTCCACTCGGCAGTTATATCAACGTCGCGCCGACAGTTGGATATCGACATTTAGAGACAGCGGAAGGCGCAAATTTAGGAGTCAGAGCGTTATTTGTGCTGTCGCGTGGAGGAGGAGCAGATATCAGTTTGACTCAAAGTTGGGTGGCTCCCTTTAGCGTAGAAGAAACAGGACTCACCACTTTATCGATCGGCTATGCGTTGACGCATAATTTGAGGCTTTCAACGGACATCCAGAAACAGAATTCGCGCGATCGTAAAGAGAGCCGATTTGGAATTGGACTCGAATGGATGCCTTAAGATAAAGAAGTTCTGATTTGAATTGTGCGACTCGTGACTACTACTCCGCTTCCTCCTAATCGCTCTGTTTCGATTGAAAACCGTCCGGACAAACTCGGCAGATTTGGTAAATTCGGCGGCAAGTATGTGCCGGAAACCTTGATGCCCGCCTTGGCAGAACTCGAAGCTGCGTACCAGCAGTACAGTCAAGATCCGCAGTTCCAAGCTGAACTTCAAGGGTTACTCAAAGATTATGTCGGTCGTCCCAGTCCGCTTTATTTTGCAGAACGCTTGACCCAGCATTATGCCCGTCCCGATGGCACAGGCGCACAGATTTATCTCAAGCGCGAAGATTTGAATCACACAGGCGCACATAAGATCAACAACGCGATCGCTCAAGCGCTCCTCGCAAAACGGATGGGCAAACAGCGCATTATTGCTGAAACCGGAGCAGGTCAGCATGGTGTGGCAACGGCAACCGTTTGTGCGCGGTTTGGGTTGAAGTGCATTATTTACATGGGCGTTCACGATATGGAACGTCAATCGCTGAATGTGTTTAGAATGCGCTTGATGGGTGCGGAAGTTTGCCCGGTTGAATCAGGAACAGGAACCCTGAAAGATGCAACTTCAGAAGCGATTCGCGACTGGGTGACGAATGTCGAGACGACCCATTACATTTTAGGATCAGTCGCAGGGCCACATCCCTATCCGATGATCGTTCGAGATTTCCATGCGATGATCGGACAAGAAACGCGATCGCAATGTCAAGAAAAATGGGGTGGGTTGCCTGATATTCTCATGGCTTGCGTCGGTGGTGGCTCGAATGCGATGGGATTGTTCCATGAATTTATCCCTGATTTGAGTGTGCGAATGATTGGCATCGAAGCCGCAGGTCATGGTGTCCCGAGTGGCAAACATGCAGCGACCTTAACGGCGGGTAGAGTTGGGGTCTTGCATGGTGCGATGAGCTATTTGCTGCAAGATGAGGATGGTCAGGTGATTGAACCGCATTCGATTAGTGCGGGCTTAGACTATCCGGGGGTTGGTCCTGAGCATAGCTTTTTGATGGAAGCAGGTCGGGCTGAGTACTATGGCGTGACGGATCAGCAAGCATTGGATGCGTTTCAAAGATTGTCGCAGTTAGAAGGGATTATTCCGGCACTGGAAACCTCTCATGCGATCGCATATCTCGAAACCCTTTGTCCTCAGCTTTCGGGCAGTCCTCGGATTGTGATTAACTGCTCGGGACGGGGCGACAAGGATGTTTTGACCGTCTCGAAGATGCTCAATCCTTAGAGCTTTCTGTGCTCGTTATAAATTACCCGAAAGGGTAATATGCGCTCTCCGTAGCGATGCTCTGTAGAGGTGATGTAATCACTACCCTCTACAGAGCATCGTCATGCAAATGAATCACTCTTCTAGCGCTCCCCAAAAGAGCATCTTTCAAAGCACCACGTTTTGGGGGGCGGTTTTGACTGCGATCGCTGCTATCTCACCTGCAGTTGCTAAAAACGTCGAAACCTATCAAAACACTGGAAAAATTGATCCGAATGGCATTTCTCAGATTGTTGTTGTTCTAGCAACTTCTGGAGTAACGATTTTGGGACGAATCAATGCTACTGATGTTGTTTACACTCCGTCTGGATTACCTGGAGCGGATAAGCCCAAGGAATAATAGAGTTGGGGAAATTTTAGAACGGAGTATCATCATCGTCCTCTTCTTCGACCTCTTCTAAGGGTGCAGCGTCCGCAGCGAGGGATTGCTCTGCTGTTTCAAGCACCTCCAGTTCTGGCTCTTCGGCATCGATCAATTCACCATTAAATGCTTCTGCTAGGATTCTTGCTGCACGAGTCACTTCGTCTTCATCCCAATCTGCCCTAGACAGAGGAACATCTTGAGGAGGCTCTTCTATCGGGGCTTCAACAATGGGCTGCGGTGGAGCAGGGCTAGGTGAAGTCGGTTTAGATACAGTCGGTTTAGGCGGTTCCTCAACTTTTGATTCAGGAAGTGGAGCAGTCGGTGTATCCAAAGTAGGGGCAATGACTAAGCTGAGCTTGATCTCTTTTTCAAAGGTCTTCGTTAATGCGGCTAAGATGCTCTTTGATCGGCTCTGTGCCATCGGTAACAGCTTTTCAGGAATGCCGATTTGAATCGCATCGCCATTGTATGAGAGAAGCGTGCCATGCTGCTTGAAGAGTGCCTGGGTTCCAAAGGGTTGAACTTTGCTGATGATCGTTTGCCATAAGCGATCGAGATCCCCATCAGCACTTTCAGGTTCACGAGGTTGCACTGCCTGTACAGGCTCTGGCTCTGGTTCTACAACAGGTTGAACAGGTTCAATCGGTTCTGCAATCGGTTCTGCGATCGGCTTGGAAATGCTAGGGTTTGCAATCGGTTTGGAAACGCTTGCTTTTATAGGTGGAGTAATCGGTTGGCTTGAAACGGTGCTGGTCGATGAAGACAAGAGTCCCATTAGGGTTACTTCTAACCAAAGACGCGGCTGAGTTGAGTTTCTCAGTTGAACTTCGCTTTCTTTAAGGCGTTGTTGTCCAGCAAGAATCGTTGTGATCGACATCGATTTAGCAAATTCGCACAATTGCGCCCAAGTTGGTGCAGTCATTGCGACTAAATCTCCACGACTCGGAGCCGTTTTTGCAATGAGCAGATCGCGATAAAAGCCTGCTAGGTTTTGTAGCACGATTAGTGGTTCTCGTCCGCGATCCATCAATCTCCGGGTCGTATCCAGCACAGTTTCAGGCTGATTTTGCGCGATCGCTGCAATCAGTGCCATCAAATCGCGCTCTGGCACAGCACCGACGAGATCCCACACTCGCTCAACAGTAATATCGCCCGATAAGAGACTCAATTGATCGAGCAAACTTTCGGCATCGCGTAAGCCCCCTTGCGAGATTTGTGAGATTAGATAAATTGCATCCTCTGCGATCGCGATTTGTTCTTTTTGCGCAATGGTTTTGAGATGTTTAACCATGCTGTCGAGCGGAATCCGTCGAAAGTCAAACCGCTGACAGCGAGAGATGATCGTCGGTAATACACGTTGCGGATCAGTGGTCGCTAAAATGAAAACAACTTGTTCCGGAGGTTCTTCTAAAGTTTTCAACAAAGAGTTGAACGCTGCGTTACTTAACATATGAACCTCGTCGATTACATAAGCTTTGTATCGACATTGCACTGGAGCGAATTGAGCACGTTCAATAATCTCTCTTATATTATCAACTCCGGTATTACTCGCAGCATCAATTTCAATAACATCTAAAGCATTCCCTTTTGTGATCTCTTGGCAGGTTTGACAAACGCCACAAGGTTGATCAGTTGGAGCATTCGTTGCCATGCAATTGAGGGATTTTGCAAAGATTCGGGCGCTAGAGGTTTTGCCCGTACCGCGTGCGCCAGTGAAGAGATAGGCGGGGGCAATCCGATTTTGCAGCAGCGCATTCGAGAGCGTTGTCGCGATCGCTTCTTGACCCACAAGTTGCGAGAACGTTTGGGGACGGTATTTATGATGCAGGGGAATATAGGTCACAGGATCAATCAGCAAATCGACTGATTGATCCTACCAAGCGATCGTGAATTTGAGTTTATTCGGCTTTGGGTTTCGTCACACCGAAGAACGCTTTATAGATTTCATGGGCAATGGGAACTGCGGCAGTCGCACCATACCCCCCATTTTCAACCACTACGGCAACTGCGATCTGCGGATTATTCGCTGGACCATAGCCGACATACATCGAGTTATCTTCTTGCCCCTGCACTTCTGCCGTTCCAGTCTTCCCTGCCGTGAGTGGAATCGAGCCATCATTCAAGCTCTGAGCCGTTCCAGCTTGCACAACCGCAATTAATCCCTCTTGCAGCACTTTCAAAGCAGCAGGGTCAAATGCGAGCGATTCAGGTTGCATATTCGGCTGATAAGTCTGATGGGCAAATAAGTGCGGCTTGATGCGCTTGCCCCCATTTGCCACCGTTGACACCATGACTGCCATCTCGAGTGGGGTCATCTGCACCATGCCTTGCCCGATCGAGGTACTGACTGTATCCCCGACATACCACTGCTCGTTAAAAACCTTTTCCTTCTCCTTTGGGGTCGGAATCATGCCATGACTTGCCCCATCTAAACCCATCGTCGAAGTCGTGCCCACGCCAAATTTACCACCCCACTGCGCGATCGCTTCAGGTCCAATTGACATGCCGAGTTGGTAGAAGAATGAATTACTACTGACTGCTAGGGCATCCTTAAACCCGATTGTGCCATAGCTTGCATCGCCGTGCTCGTGGAACAGTGTGCCGCCAATGTTCATAGCGCTGTAGGTCGGCAGCATCGAAGTTGCATTGAACTTACCGGATTTCATGGCTGCCATTGCCGTGACAATTTTGAAGGTACTACCGGGTGGATAGCCTTGCAGGGCACGATTTAAGAAAGGATGCTCTTTCTTTTGCAATTCATCCCAAGCTTTCTGGCTAATTTTGCGCGTAAACATGTTGGGGTCAAACGTTGGTCCGCTGGCCATTGTCAACACGCTTCCTGTTTTGACATCGAGAACCACGACCGCGCCGCGCCGACCGCCTAATGCTCGTTCTGCGGCTTGTTGAAGTTTTACATCTAACGTGAGTTGTAACGGCTGTCCTGCCACAGGCTGCTGAGTTCCTAGCATTTTTAGCTCTCTGCCAGTCGAATCGACTTCGATGAGGCGATTTCCCCAGGTTCCACGGAGTACTGCATCCTGAATGCGCTCAATTCCCATTTGTCCGACTAACATGCCATTGGGAAATTCAGGATGCGCTTTGAGATCTTCTGCGGTTGCTTCACCGATGTACCCTAAAACATGGGCTGCTAGGCTGCCAAACGGATATTGTCGAGTTGATTCAGCTTGCACTTCTAAGCCGCGAATCTGCCCGATTTCGTTAATTGCGGTGTATTTCTTCTCGTCAATGCCGCGCAAAATTCTGACCGGAGCCACTGATTTATATTGAACCGCTTCTAGTTTTTTAAGAATTTCTTCTTTGGGAATCTCTAAAAGTTGGCTAATTTTCTCAGCCGAAACCTGCCATTGCTCTTTGGTTTGCTCGCGTGGATAGAGATAGACCGATCGTGAAAGTCGATTCACGACGATCGGCGTACCTTTGCGATCGATTAAATTTCCCCGATCTGCCACGATCGAAATGGATCGAATTCGGTTCTGGTCAGCCAGTTGACGGTTGCGGCTGCCTTCGACCAGTTGTAAATATGCTAACCGGAAGCCACAGATACTCATCAAACCACTGGCAAGCATAAACAAGATCACCGCTCGGAAAGACCGTTGCGATCGCGCTTTATTTACCCAAGAACTGGCAGAGACGGAAAGGTTTGCCATAAGGTCAAGACGAATTCAATGGATCGAAATTACTGTAACAGAAACTTTGCGACTACGGAGTTCTCCGACAAGTCTCCTTCAGAGATTTCAAGTGCGATTTGATACGCTCCGGAGATTTAAGCGAACAATCAACGATAATAGTGGGCTGAACCTGATTTAACTTAATCGACATGGCCACCGTTAACGACAATTATTTGAAGCTGAAAGCAGGCTATCTGTTCCCCGAAATTGCCCGCCGGGTCAATGCTTTCGCTCAGGCGAATCCGGATGCTCCAATTATTCGCTTAGGCATTGGAGATGTGACTGAGCCTTTACCGGAAGCCTGTCGAACCGCCATGATTCAAGCGGTGGAAGATATGGGCGATCGTGGTCTCTTCAAAGGCTATGGACCTGAGCAGGGATATGAATGGCTCAGAGAGAAAATTGCGAAACACGATTTTCAGGCGCGGGGTTGTGAGATTGATGCGTCTGAGATTTTCGTATCGGATGGATCGAAGTGCGATACGGGCAATATTCTGGAAATTTTTGGAAAAGGCAATACGATCGCGGTCACTGATCCGGTTTACCCTGTGTACGTCGATACGAATGTGATGGCAGGGAATACCGGAGACGCGAATGAGAAAGGCGAGTATGCTGGACTCGTTTATTTGCCGATTTCGGCTGAGAATAACTTCACGGCTGAGATTCCGTCTCAGAAAGTGGATTTAGTCTATCTCTGCTTTCCGAATAATCCAACGGGTGCAACAGCGACAAAAGAGTATCTGAAAGCTTGGGTGGATTATGCAAAGGCAAATGGCACGATCATTTTCTTTGATGCGGCTTATGAAGCCTTCGTAACCGATGAGAGTCTGCCGCGATCGATTTATGAAATTGAAGGCGCGCGTGATTGTGCGATCGAATTTCGATCGTTCTCGAAAAATGCAGGCTTTACCGGAACCCGATGCGCGTTTACCGTGGTGCCCAAAACTTTGACGGCAAAAGCAGCTGATGGCTCAGATGTCGAATTGTGGAAACTGTGGAATCGTCGGCAATCGACTAAATTCAACGGCGTGTCTTACATTGTTCAGCGCGGTGCAGAAGCGGTTTACTCGGAAGCTGGTCAAGCCCAGACGAAGACCTTAGTCAACTTCTACTTAGAAAATGCCAAGATCATTCGGGAACAACTCACGGCAGCAGGTCTGTCTGTGTATGGTGGAGTGAATGCGCCTTATGTGTGGGTGAAGACTCCGAATGGATTATCAAGTTGGGATTTCTTCGATAAGTTGCTGGATGTATGTAATGTGGTTGGAACTCCCGGTTCAGGTTTTGGGGCGGCAGGTGAAGGCTATTTCCGCATCTCAGCGTTTAACAGTCGCGAGAATGTGATTGAGGCAATGAAGCGGATTACGGCGAAGTTTTAGCACAAGTTGTCGATCGTACTGAATTTGTAGTTGCGAGAGATCTCACTCTTCCTTAATTCCTCTTTGTTTGAGAGGAAAGCGGAATGTAGGGGGATCTCTTGCTACTTTTGAACAAGGAGTTGGGAAAACAGCTTGACCAACCGAAGGCGGTGGAAATTTGTCTCCTCAAATCAATTTATCAATTTGGGAGTGCATTGGTGCTGCTCGATTGTTTAGTGGAGGAATCAGCTCGTGATCATGAACATTCGCAATCGCTTCTCCAGGTTTAGAAAGAAAAAAGGACATCCGAATCGGATTCAGCAAGTGCAGACAGAATTGCTCGACGAATCAACACTCAGTCTGCATTACCTCATTCTGATCATGGGTTCCTGCGCGATCGCGACTTTTGGGTTGCTTTCAAACAGTGCGGCTGTGATTATTGGCGCGATGATTATTGCTCCCTTGATGTTACCGATTCGCGGAATTGCTTTTGGTGCTTTGTCAGGAGACTTAGAGCTATTTCGCAAGGGTGCGATCGCAGTGATTGTCGGGACGCTTTTAGCCTTGCTGATGTCTTTGCTGCTAGGACTGATGGTTGGATTACCGAGCTATGGAAGTGAAGTGCTTGCTCGATCGCGACCGACCCTTTTAGATTTGGGGGTCGCCGTGGTCGCCGGGGCAATTAGTGCCTACGCTAAGGCAGAACCGAGAATTTCTGGAACTCTGGCAGGAACCGCGATCGCCGTTGCACTAATGCCTCCGGTGTGTACGATTGGGTTAGGACTTGCGCAGACGAATAGTTCTCTGAGTCTCGGCGCAACTCTGCTCTATTTGACTAATCTCCTGGGCATTGCGCTCTCTTGTGCGCTAACGTTCTTGCTGATTGGATATGCTCCATTCAAACGTGCTCGGAAAGCTCTGATTTGGATGCTGGTGCTGACCTCTGTTTTGCTGCTTCCTTTGGGAGTGAGCTTTGCACGATTGGTACGTCAAGCACAGCTCGAAATGAGTCTTGAACGGGCGTTACTCAATCGCACGGTCACGTTTCAACGCATGGAACTGCTCAATATTCAAACGAATTGGTTGACGACACCGCCCGAAGTGTATTTGAGTGTGCGCTCAAGAGGAGAAATCACACCGAATCAGGTGCAGTTATTGGAACAGTTTATTCAGCGAGAAATGGGACGGCAATTCACGCTGATTTTTTCGGCGAGTCAAATTGAAGAAGTTCGAGGGCAACCAAACCCCTCTAACTCTACGCCTCAGAAGAGACGGTGATTTCTTGGCTTGAATGGGTTCGCACGGATTCGATCGCCCATAAGACTGTTTCAGGGGTCGCAGGTGACGGTAAGGAAACCGTATCGGTCTGACCAAAGGCAGCGATCGCGGCTCGAATGGCTTCTCTCACGGACATGGCTAACATAAACGGCGGCTCACCTACAGCTTTACTGCCATAGATCACTCCATCTTGAGCAGCACGTTTGAGCAAGTGAACATTAAAAGCTTCTGGAATCTCGCAAATCGTTGGAATTTTATAAGTACTTGGCGCATCGGTGCGAAGTCGTCCTTGCTCATCCCAGACTAGCTCTTCCATCGTTAGCCAGCCCATTCCTTGAACGAATCCGCCTTCAACTTGACCACGATCGACAAGTGGGTTTAGCGATTCACCCACATCATGCACAATATCAACTTGACGCAGCTTGTAAGTCCCAGTAAAGCCATCGACTTCTACTTCGCTGACCGCAGCCCCGTAAGCAAAATAGTAAAACGGTCTGCCTGTACAAGTTTCGGGATTCCAATGAATGTTGGGAGTGCGATAGTATCCTGTTGCAGAAAGAGAAACGCGAGCGTTATAAGCTCGATCGACCACTTCTGCAAAGCTGACTCTCGCACTTGGATAGCTCCGACAGTAAATCCAATCATCTTCAAAGACTAGATCTTCTGGCGTGTCTAGGTCGAGCAGTTGGATCGCCACATTAGCAAGGCGAGCCTTTAAAGTTTCACAAGCATTTTTAATCGCTTGACCATTGAGATCAGAACCACTAGAAGCGGCTGTGGCAGAGGAGTTTGGAACTTTATCTGTACTGGTATTCATCATGCGAAAGCGATCGAGCTTCACCCCGAGCGAAGATGCGGCAACTTGGAGCATTTTCGTGTGTAAACCTTGCCCCATTTCGGTGCCGCCATGATTCAGTTGAATACTGCCATCGGTATAGATGTGAATGAGTGCGCCTGCTTGGTTGTATTGGGTCTTGTTAAATGAAATTCCGAACTTAACAGGAGTGATAGCAATGCCACGTTTTTTGTAGCGATGAGCTTGGTTGAATTCAGCGATCGCGATTTTTCGCTCTGCAAAATTCGCATTGGCTTGCACTTCGCTCCAAATGCGATCGAGGCGATTATCAAAGAGTTCTTGTCCGTAATGCGTCGTATTTGTCTCATCCGAACCATAGTAAAAATTCCGTTCACGAACAAGCTCAGGTGGCAGATTCAGAGTTCGAGCAATACGATCGACAATATCCTCAATCACAATCATACCTTGAGGCCCACCAAAGCCTCGATAGGCAGTGTTTGAGACTTTATTCGTTTTAGCAATTGCACCTCGAACTTCAACATCTGGAATGTAGTAGGCATTATCAACATGCAGCATGGCTCGAAGTAATACAGGGGGAGAGAGATCTAAACTCCAGCCTCCATCTGCATAGAGATCAACATCTAATGCCGTAATTTTTCCAGTTTCACTAAACCCGACTTGGTAAGTTCCGAGAAAGCCGTGACGCTTTCCAGTTAAAGTCATATCGTGAGATCGCTTTAGTTTCACGCGCACCGGACGACCTGTTTTATGAGCGGCAATTGCCGCGATCGCAGCGTAAGGATTCGCCTGAGATTCTTTCCCACCAAAGGCTCCACCCATACGAATACAAGTCACAGTAATTTGATTCGAGGGGAGATTCAATACTCGACCGATAATGACTTGAGTTTCTGTCGGATGCTGAGTCGAAGAATAAACTTGATAGTTCCCTTCCCCATCAGGAATCACCCAACTAGTTTGAGTTTCCAGATAAAAGTGATCTTGTCCATTCATGGACACTTCGCTGCTCAAAGTAAAAGCAGAGTTTTCGAGTGCGGTTTGAACATTGCCGCGTTTGACGGGATTTGCTTTTGAGTGAAAGCTTTGATGAGCGATCGCATCTTTGATGCTCAAAATGGGTTCAAGTGGCTCATAGTCGATTGTTACTTTCGAGGCTGCTAGGCGTGCTGCTTCCTCAGTTTCGCCCACTGCCCAAACCACTGCTTGTCCCCAATAGCTAATTTCCTCGGTTGGAAATAGCACTTCATCTTGAACAATCACGCCTGTATTGTTCCGACCTGGAACATCTTCAGCCGTGAGCACTGTGACAAAGCCTTCGACTTCAGCAGCTTTAGACGTATCAATGCTGAGAATTTTTGCTTTTGCGTGAGAAGCAATGACTGGATAAACCGAAAGCATTCCCAGTGGAGGACGTTGCTCATCGGTGTAAATGGCTTTTCCGGTCACATGCAGTTCTGCACTCTCATGAGGCTTATGTTTACCGACGCTCATGATAGCTCCTCCATTTCTACAAAGAATTTTTCTAATAAGTTCGCGACCAACAGCTTGCGATATGCAGCGCTTCCTCGGAAGTCAGTTAAAGGGGTAAAGCTTTCTCGTAAAACGGGTTTGACTTGTTGAATCGTTTCGATCGTCCAGGGCTGACCGATCAGCAAATTTTCAACCTCGATCGCTCGAATTGGAGTTGCTGCGACACCCCCATATCCTAGTCGAGCATGAACAATGGTGTTGTTTTGATCTACATCAATTACGAAAGCAGCAGCAACAATGCTAATGTCATCGGTTCCGCGTTTGCCAATCTTGTAGGATTGGCTGAGGCGTTTGACTCCGTGAATTGATTTCGGAATGCTAATAGAAACAATGATTTCACCGGGTTTGAGATCCGTTTGACGATAGCCTTTGAAGAAGTCAGATAAAGGAATCGTTCGAGTTTCGGCTAAATTCGCGATCGTCAATTCTGCATCTAAAGCGAGTAAAACCGGAGGTAAGTCTCCAATCGGTGAAGCAGTGCCAATATTTCCGCCGATCGTGGCTCGATTCCGAACTTGCCTTGCCGCAAACCAATGCAGCATTTCATCAAGGCTAGGAAAAACTCCTTTCAGAGTTGTTTCAATTGTATGTAGAGGAACGGCTGCACCGATAGTCAGTCGGTTACTATCTTGTTCAATGTGTTGTAATTCTCGAATTCCTTCTAGCGAAATCAGAATCGGAAACGATCGCCGATGATGGCTCATTTCCAAGCCTAAGTCTGTACCGCCTGCAACTAAAGTTGCTTCTGGATACTGTTGTAGTAGTTCTAATGCTTCTGAGAGTTGAGTGGGACGATAGAACTGTTGCGTTTGATTGGAATAGGCAACTGAACTGAGATCTAATGCAGCTTGTTCTAATCGTTCTGAGAATTGATCCGCAGGCGGAGCATTCGTCACATTCTGAGCCGCTTTGCGAATCGGAATGTAACCTGTACAGCGACAAAGATTTCCTTCTACTGAGAAATCATCCACTCGACCGTCATAGTAGGCAGAAAACAGGCTCATGATGAAGCCAGGTGTACAGTACCCACATTGAGATCCTCCGGCTTCTACCATTGCCGCTTGAACGGGGTGAAGCTTTCCGTTAGCGATTCCTTCAACTGTGATAATCTCCCGACCTGCGATCGCGCCTATCGGAATCAAGCAGCTATTGACCGCTTGATAACATGCCTGACCATCAGGATTGCGACCCACGATCGCAACTGTACAAGCCCCACAATCACCGTCCCCACAGCCTTCTTTCGTCCCCGTCCGCCGCGACTGGTGCAGATATTGCAGCAAAGTCATCGATGGCGAAACACCCTTGAGGCAAACTCGTTCTCCGTTGAGGGTGAGAAATAATTGGTTCTCTAAAGCCTGATGGGTCATGGGTTTTTTCGATAGAGGGTGGGGAGTGGGGAGTAGGGGAATTGAGAGATAGGGGGATTGGAGAATGCAGAGTGGAGATTTGAGAATTGAATCCACAATTTTGCTTCATCTCCCCACTCCCCACTCCCCGCCTCTCTAAACCTTCACCTCTCTCGCCTTATAAGCCGCCCAACCCCCATACGTATTAGAAATGTCCGGCAAATTGTGCTCATCGATCAGTGCCTTCGGATACAAGAAAGCCGTCGCGACTTCCCCATTCTCCAAATACACATCCGTTGCATACATATTCGGCGGTTCATTCGCCTCTAAATACTCAAATTGGGCTTGCGTCATCTCGTAAATTTCTCCTGGAATCGAAATGCCGCCTGATTCGACCTCATGAATGGCAGGATGCCAATCGTCACCCGCGACATGCAGCCGATAGCGCGGCTGAGTGGCAGTCGCACCGATAAAGACTGCATCTTGTAGGTTTTGATGGTCTGGCTGTCCCCGCAAGGCAGAACCACAAATGAACACACGTCGATTGTTTGAGGTCATATTGCTCGTCACGATACTAACTACTCCTTGTGTATGTTGTAGAACTCTAAGGCGGGATCAGAGTGCAGAATAGACAGGTTTGTTACCTTTCTTCATGCTGTCAAGATTCCCTTATCATCTGGGTGAGAGCCGATTGATGGCTCAGCCTATCAGTGTCGGAGGTGACTCGACTAAATTGATAATTTTGCTTCAAGCATGTGGTCATTCACACAATGAGATCACAAGCTATTCTTAAGCAAGCTTGATTGTATACAGTATTCTGAAATTCTGTAACAATCAAGGTACGGGATAATCATTTCGCGAGGAAGTTCGGTATGGATGGGCTAAAGGTGGTGATTATCGGGGCGGGAATCGGTGGGCTGACTGCCGCGATCGCGCTTTCGCAGTCAGGTCACACCGTCGAAGTATACGAGCGGGCACAAGAACTGCGTCCCCGTGGAGCAGGCATCTCACTCTGGTCGAATGGGGTGAAAGTCCTGAACCGATTTGGCATGGGGAAAGACATTGCCGAAATCGGCGGGCAAATGGATTTTATGCAGTACCTCAGCACTTCGGGAGAGGTACTGAATCATGTTAATTTGCATCCTTTGATTGAAGAGGTTGGGCAGCGTCCTTATCCGGTCGCCAGAGCCGATTTACAGGCAATGCTGTTAAAGAAATTTCCGGGAACTGTGAATTTGGGATATCGCTGTCTCTCAGTTGAGGAACATGGAGAGCAAGTGACGGCGCAGTTTGAGAATGGGCATAAAGCGACCGGAGATTTGTTGATTGCGGCAGATGGCGTGCGATCGAGCTTGCGGCAATATGTTCTCGATCGAGAAGTGCATCCCACTTATCGCGACTATGTGAATTGGAATGGATTAGTCGCAGCCGACGAAGCGTTAACTCCGGCGAATACTTGGACAATCTATGTGGGCAATCATCAACGCGCTTCCCTGATGCCTGTGGGCGGAGATCGCTTGTATTTCTTTTTTGATGTGCCCTTACCCCTCGGAACGAGTGCGCCGCCTGAATTAATTCGCTCTGAACTGGCTGAGCATTTCAAAGGTTGGGCTGAACCCGTTCAAACGTTGATCGAGCGAATCAATCCAGAGCAGACCAATCGCTTAGAAATTTCAGATGTTGGTCCAGTCGATCGTATGGTGCGCGGACGAGTAGCTTTACTGGGTGATGCGGCTCATGCGACTTGTCCCGATTTGGGTCAAGGTGGCTGTCAGGCACTCGAAGATGTCTACATGCTGAACCATTTCTTACTGACAACGAATATTAGCGTTGAGGATGCGTTGAAACGCTATGAAGCAGCGAGAGAAGATCGAACTCGCTCGATCGTCAAAAAAGCGCGCAATCGTGCAGAAGTCATTCACGGAAAAGATCCTGAAGTGACGGCTCAATGGTATGACCAACTGCGGCAAGAATCGCCCAGTGATGTCACCGATGCGATCGCAAAAACGATTCTCACAGGTCCCTTGCAATGACCTATTCACTCTCAGCGCTCAATCAAATGGAACAATCTGCCTTCACCGATGCATTGGGCGAGATTTTTGAACAGACTCCGACGATCGCGGCTCAAGCTTGGCAGCAGCGACCGTTCGAGAGTGTGGAGGATCTGCATCAAGCCATGATCTCGATCGTGCAGTCGATGACCTCTGAACAACAGCTAGCTTTAATCTGTGCCCATCCAGATTTAGGCAGTAAAGCAAAAATGGCAGATGCTTCTGTGAAAGAACAGGCAGGAGTGGGATTAGATCGGCTTAGCCCTGAAGAATACGATCGCTTTCATCAGTTAAATGAACGCTATAAAGCTCAGTTTGGTTTTCCTTTCATCGTTGCGGTGAAGAATCATACAAAGGACAGCATTCTCGAAGCGTTTGTGACGCGCTTAGAGCATTCTCAGAGTGCAGAAATGCAAACTGCGATCGCTGAAATTGCCCAGATTGCTTATTTTCGTCTTATCCAACAGGTAACCTCATGACTTTGACCCTTTTATCGATTAATTGTGCTCGTTTAAATCAAAGTATTACTGACCTTGCTAATATTGGCAGACTCGCAAATGGTGGGGTCTGTCGGCTTGCTTTTACAGATGCGGATTTACTAGCTCGTCAAACCGTTCAAGCTTGGATGGAAGCAGCAGGGATGACGACTCGGATTGATGCTGCGGGAAATGTGATTGGTCGATATGCAGGTAAGATTGCCGATGCACCTGCTTTAGCAACGGGTTCACACATTGATACTGTTCCGGTCGGCGGTAAGTTCGATGGGTGTTTGGGTGTGTTAGCAGGCATTGAAGTCGTTCGGACATTGCAAGAGAACAAGATTCGGCTGGATCATCCGATCGAGGTAATTGTTTTTAGCGACGAAGAGCGATCGGTGATTGGTAGTAAAGCGATGTCTGGCGAAGTCCATGAAGATCCAGATTACTATGTGCGATTAGATGGTACGCCGATTCAAGACTGTTTAGCAAAAGTGGGTGGAGATTGGGAACGGATTGAAACGGCTCAACGCACTGATATTGCTGCATTTGTAGAATTGCATGTCGAGCAGGGTGGTGTGCTGGAACATGCACAGGTTCCGATTGGTGTGGTTAGCGGTGTTGTTGGACAGTACCGCTTTGCTGTCAATATCAAAGGTCGCCCAAATCATGCGGGCACAACTCCAATGCATCTCCGCAAAGATGCTTTAGTTGCTGCCGCGCAGATTGTTTTACTCGTGAATCAAATTGCTTCAGAGACTCCGGGTGATCAGGTGGCAACGGTTGGCTATTTGACCGTTTCCCCGAATGCAACGAATACAGTTCCAGGAGAGGTGGATCTAAGAATTGATTTGCGAGATTTGTCGCAATCGCATTTAGAGATGCTAGTAGAACAATTAAAGTCTGGGATTGCAGCGATCGCGGATTCAACCTTGACAGAAATCGAGATGCGGCAGACGTTACACATTCTTCCGACGTTGGCAGACCCGAGGATCATGAGCGCGATCGAGGAAATCTGCGGGGATCTCAAACTGCCCAATATCCAGCTTCCAAGCCGCGCGGGGCATGATGCTCAAGAAGTCGGGCGGATGACTGACATGGGCATGATTTTTGTGCCGAGTCGGGCGGGAATCAGCCATTCGGAAGAAGAATATACGTCACCCGAAGAGTGTGCGCAGGGAACGAATGTTTTGCTACAGACGTTTTTGAAGCTCGATCGTCTGTATCGGTAACCTTGGTGTTACTTATCGAAAGTTGAATTTCGGATTTGCCATAAGGTGTATTTTCAATGTGAAGTGGAAAATATGCTGAAATCTTCCGTGTATTCATCTATATAAGCGTAGTATGCAGAAATATTTCCGTATAGCATCCCAAAACGGTGTGATATACGGAAATATTTTTGTGTAGTGTGTCGATTTAGTGTGACATATGGAAATCTCAATCTAAACAATTGTTACACAACAGTGCTGAATAGCATATAAATACGAAATAGTTTGTCTGTAGAACATCTTATGAATACTGGCTTGTCATATCAACAAATAGAAGATGAGTTCGAGAGGCATTTAGTTGATTGTCATGATTCCAAGCGTGCACACTTCGATCTTGCTGACTACTACTATGAAAAAGCAAATATGCTTTACTATTGCCAGTCATTTGGACTGACAGTCATAACAGCTTGGTTGTTGAGCACTCAATTCGAGGGTTTTCTTCCCAAAGATAATGCAATAGTAAGGGCAACACCTACGGTGTTAGCTATTATTGTGTCCGTACTAACAATTGTTGAACATGTTTTTCGATTCAAGGATAAGGCTGTTAGTCACGAGCAGGCAGCCAAGAGGTACCATACTCTCTGGAGAGCATGTAAGAATTGGAAAACGGATTTCCCAGATGGTTCAGCAATAGAACAGGCTAGACTGGTGGTTCAGAAATACAGAGAGCAATTGAATGATATCAATCGCGACGCACCTCATCTGTCATCGGTACTCTGGCGAAAGATCGGGAAAATGAGAGCAAAATCTGGTAATAAAGATGTGTCAAAGTACTCGTTTGAAGAGGGAAAACGGCAATGATATCTACGGTTGAACAAATAGTTCGGCAATTAGATGGATTGAACTATTCATGGGCTATTGCGGGCGGATGTAATCTATATTTGAGAAATTGCCTGCAATCTACTAGCGACATTGATATTATTACAAGCTGCGATGGTGTAATATCGATTTTTGCCAAACTAGAAAAATACGCAAAAGGAAAACCATCTTACTCCGAGGCAGAAAACGTCAGATCCGCCTTCTTCCAAGCTGTTATGGATGGCTGTACCATCGAAGTGATGGGCAACCCAGAGAATAAGATTAATGGCAGGTGGATTAGAAATACTGACTGGATGTTCAATGTCGAACACATTCTCGCCCGAAATATGCTAGTACCAGTAACTACACTTGATTACGAAAAACGTATCAATCAAGAGTTGAATAATTGGGACAGAGTTCAAAATATTCATGATTGTATAACGCTCTCAATGCAGCGGGACAAAGTCAAGTAACCAATAACTGCAAAAAGTATTTGTGTTCGCTGATTGAGAATGCTATGCTTCAAGCCTTTGGTGGGGGGGTAAATCTCATCTGTCAGTACTTGAAATCAATTCGCTGTAATGCTGTCAGTGGGACAAGGTACTTTAACCATTTTGGCAAGGAACAGCAGAACCGATAGATAGTATAGTCATTAAGCCGTATTAATAAAATCTATCGGTCAGTTTCAGTTGAAGCCCATGAACTCTTATGACGTATGAAGCCTCTCACCAAAAGTGATCGCGATCGAAAAACCCTCCTGTTTGGCAGCACAAACAACTTGCTTCCATACAAAGCTGATTACAATTTTTCACAGGATATTAGTGATTTTTTACAGCAATGCCTTGAGTCCAATGCCCCGTTTGAGCAGCGTTTTGATGCCCGTGGCAGGCTAATTCACTAAAATGCCTATAGCTTCTCACTAATTCTTGACGAGAAGCGAGTTTCTATTCAGTGCGATCGTTTGTCACGTCGCTCTTGCTGTAACAATTGGCTTGGCTATCGAAAAAATCAGATCTTCACAGAATCAAATTGCTCACGCAGGGCGTACAATTTTACTATTTCTCATGTACGACGATACCTGCCGATTCCTCGCCGAACACTTCTCCACCGACTTCGCCAGTTGGCTTCTGGGAGAATCTGTCGAAATGGCAGAGCTTAAACCTTCAGAACTCTCCCTCGACCCGATTCGAGCTGATGCTATGATTCTGCTCCAATCCGAAGACTCAATTCTTCACATCGAGTTCCAAACGTTACCAAAAGAAGGAATTCCATTTCGGATGCTAGATTACCGAGTTCGAGGGAAACGGCGCTACAAAAATAAAACGATGCGCCAAGTGGTGATTTACCTGAAGCCAACGACTTCTCCGCTCGTTTACGAAACAGCTTATGTGATGGAATGCACTCGCCACGAATTTGACGTAATTCGGCTATGGGAGCAACCCACTTCAATCTTTCTGCAATATCCTGGTCTGCTACCGTTTGCAGTATTAGGACAAACCGAAACTCCCGCAGAGACATTACGCCAAGCGACTGAAATTGTGGATCAAATTGAAGATACTGCAACACAGGCGAACCTGATGGCAGCCTCGGCAATTTTAGCTGGGTTAAGATTAGAACAGGATGTAATTTACAGCTTAGTACGGAGAGACATTATGCAAGAATCTGTCATTTACCGCTCAATTCAAGAAGAAACAGAAGCGAAGGCAAAACGTTCGATCGCACTCAACTTTCTTCGAGATGGGTTATCAGTCGAAGCCGTTGCTCGCGGAACCGGACTTTCGATCGAAGAAGTCCAACAACTTCAGCAACAACTTAATGGCTCCGCACAAAGCTGAAGTCGGTTGCTCCGCAGTTGCGCTTTGCACTAAACGATGTACGAAAAGTCGATCGTAAAAACGGCATACTGTTCTAGTTAGAGCAGACGTGCAGAGTCTTTTCGTCTATGTTTTAGTTCTTTACGTCGCCGCTCAGAGCGATCGAAATAACTGCTAGAAATTGCTAAAACAGGAGTAGAACGAGCGATCGAAACCGATGAAGCGACAGCAACAACCTGGAGCAAGCAGAAGCCTTGGGGTAGAACTGACATGAAGATTAGGGCGATCGATAATAAGGAATAGTTCAGTGTAGGTAAAACTGTAGTGGGAAAGATGGATTCAGAAATTGAAACCCAAATTCGTGAGTGTGAAGCGCGGCTTTACACCGCAATGTTAGCTTCCAACGTATCTGAGTTAGATCTGCTCATCGCTGATGATCTACTTTTCGCTGGACCAACTGGTGAACTGGTCACTAAAGCTATGGATTTAGACTTGCACCGTACTGGTGGTACTCAGTTTCACGAACTTGTCCCTAAAGAGCTAGCAATACGAGTTTGCAGCGAACATTTCGTTCTTGCGTCAGCTAAAATTTTCTTGAGCGGCACGTATTTAGGAAATGCCTTTGCAGGTGATTACCGCTATATGAGAGCTTGGCATCGAGGTAAAAGTGGCTGGCAAATCGTTGGTGGTAGCGTTATTGCGATGGTTTAGTTCTAAATTTGCTCAAGCTTGCATCGTGGCAAATGGCAATACTTTGAAGTAATCGGTTCGTTGCTGAGAATTGACTTGCAGCAATGATTTAGAGTTGATGCGGAATAATACTTGGGGGCTACTGGAGATGTTCATTGGCAACATCTCAAAATCATCGAGCTTGCCAAACAAATTGCATCAGGTCATAAGACATCAACAGCGATCGCAAAAGCACGCTTCAAGAATGAGATTGCATAACCTCTCTAGACTCGAAACTTAAACCTATACAAAGCGACCTAAATCAAACTTGCTTCTATTCACAACTGAGCTTCTTTCATTGCCACAAGGTATCGATGAATCTTGCCAGAAATTTTTCTCGATCGACAAAACTAGCTTTATCGCTTGCTGTCATCCGTGCAATCATTTCCCACTTGCCAACTGCACCCTCTACTTAGAACATCAACCAAAACCATGCCCAAACGTGAACCTTCAGAAATCCAGACTCCCTTACCACGATCGTCGTGGTGGTCTTACTGGGTGTTTGTCCCACTCTGCGCGCTTGCATACACTTTGTTTTGCTTTGCGTTTATTATGGCTACTTGGGGCTGGCGCGGTGCACCAAAGCCGTGGTGGTATGCAGTAGCCCATGTGCTGACAATACCGGGCGTGTGGTTCCCCCCTTACATCGGCGCTCCATTGTGGGGTGGAATTATGGGTTTCGGACTCATCCGACTGACCCGGCGGATTCGGAGCCGTCGTCCTCCTATTCCACCGCGCTTATGAACCCAACACCTGCCATCATGTGCACCGACCGGATTGCACGCTTATGCTTCGTTGCGCTTTGTCTATTAGCCTATGATGCTGAATATGGAGCTTCCTACTTTCCCTGCCAAAAATAGCGCCTAGAATGTTGTTGGTGAGGGCAATGGCGATCGAGATCGAAACAACTACTAGAAATTGCTAAAACAGGAGTAAAACAAGCGATCGCAACCGATGAAGCGACAGCAATAATTTGGATGAATGAGCAGTTAGAAGCCTTGAACATCAAATACACCTAGAGGATCTGCACCATGAATATTGCCAAACTTAGCACCGATGGCACCCATCAAATTGTCATACTCCCCGAAGACTGCAAAATGACGGGTACGGAGGTCTACATTAAAAAAGTTGGAAGTGCGATCGTTCTAATTGCCAAAGATCATCCTTGGCAATCGCTCTTCGATAGCTTAGAGCAATTCTCTGAAGACTTCATGACCACGAGAGAGCAGCCCCCTCTCGACGTTCGTGAGGCTTTCTAAATGCAATATCTGTTGGACACGAACATCTGCATCTATTTGATTAAGCAAAGACCTCCAAAGGTATTGGAGCGATTTTCAAATCTTGCTTTGTCAGATATCGGCATATCCTCTATCACTGTGGCGGAACTAGAATATGGCGTTTGCAAAAGCCAGCAACAAGAGAAAAACCGTAATGCTTTGATGCAATTTTTAATCCTGCTAGAAATCGTTGCGTTTGATCAAGCGGCTGCGACCCTCTATGGCGCAATCAGAAGCGATCTAGAAAGTAGAGGACTGGTTATCGGAGCAATGGACATGCTGATTGCTGCCCACGCATTGAGCCTTAGCGTTACGTTAGTCAGCAACAATGTGCGAGAGTTTTCACGCATTGCCAATCTATCTCTGCAAAACTGGGCAGAATGAATCGCGACAAAGGGAGTAAATCTGACATGAGCATTGCAGCGATCGAATTACCAATGGAGAACATTGCTGAGTTTTGTCACAAATGGCAAGTGACAGAATTCGCTCTATTTGGCTCTATCCTGCGCGATGACTTTCGCCCCGACAGCGACATTGATGTAATGGTGCAATTTCACCTTACTAATTCAAAAAATCTATGCAAGGCGGGAAGTCGTTCTAGGGATCTCAGTTTCCCGCTAGGATGATAGAAACCTCACCGATCCAAGTTGATGACCGAATTTGTGAACCCACTCTTAGCACTCGACTACGAGCCTGCGTTTGAGCGCTTAGGAGATGATTTTTCCGATCGCGTTTCCGCCGCGTCTTTTCCGCAACATATTCTGAGATTTCGCAACGACGATATCTTGGCACAGTTGGGCTTAGATGCCGTAACGGATGAGCATTTCATCGAAGCGTTTGGCAAATTTCAGGGGCGCGATCCCCTCCTGGCGATGCGCTATCACGGGTATCAGTTTGGAACTTATAATCCAGCCTTGGGCGATGGGCGCGGCTTTCTCTATGGGCAAGTTCGTGCAAATGATGGTGAATTGTATGACTTTGGCACAAAAGGCTCTGGGACAACGCCTTATTCGCGTGGGGGTGATGGTCGATTGACGCTCAAGGGTGGCGTGCGAGAAGTTTTAGCAGCAGAAATGCTGCATCGATTGAAGGTGAGAACTTCGCGCTGTTTGAGCTTGATTGAAACGGGAGAAGGGCTTTGGCGAGGCGATGAACCTTCGCCCACTCGATCGTCGGTGATGATTCGCTTTAGTCGATCGCATATTCGCTTCGGAACATTTGAACGCCTGGATGCACTGAACCGCAAAGATTTGATCGCGATTCTGCTTGATCATGTGATTGAAATTTACTATCCGCATTTGATCAATGAGCGCGATCGCTATGCTTTGTTTTATGCAGAATTAGTTGAAAAAGTTGCTGACCTAGTCGCGCAATGGATGGCAGCAGGCTTCTGTCACGCCGTTTTGAATACGGATAATATGTCGATTACTGGAGAAAGCTTTGATTACGGGCCTTATGCTTTCATTCCAGCGTATCAGCCTGGATTTACTGCGGCTTATTTTGATTACTATGGGCGCTATGCCTATGCCAATCAGCCTGAAATTTGCTACTGGAATTTGGAAATGCTGCAAGCTCCATTAAAGCGAGTCATTTCGGCTGAAGATCTCAAATCTGGCTTGTCTAAATTTGTCGATCGCTATGAGTCATCTTATCGGCAGAGAATGCTGTATCGATTGGGATTTGATCAGCTAGAGCAATCGATCGCAGCGAATTTAGTCTATCGAACCGTGCAATTTCTGCAAGCGTCTCAAATCGACTATCACGATTTTTTTGCTCAGATTACGCAACAGTTCGATCGCAGTTGGAGCGAGGATGCAGGCAATATTTTCTCTCAACGTGAGACTTCTAACACCGAGTTAGCAACCCTATTTGAAAACTGGCGACAGAGTTATTGCCAGGCTTTAAATACCTTGAGCCATCCTGAGCTTGAAGCAGTTCCGGCGCGGTTGAAAGCTTACAATCCTGACTTTGGTTTAGTTCGATCGGAAATTGAAGCGGTTTGGAATCCGATTGCAGATGACGACAACTGGCAACCGTTTTATGATTTACTCACTCGAATTCGCCATTGAAAGTCTATGCTGCAAACACCAGTTCTTTTAACGTCCCGCTTAATTGTTCGGATGCTTCAGCAGAATGACACAACTGCGATCGTCAATTACTATACGGAGAATCGAGATTTTCTAGAGCCATTTGAACCCTTTCGTCCTAAAAATTTCTACACGCGTGATTTTTGGGCACAGCAGATCGAAAAAAGCCTGATCGAATTTGGCTATGATCGATCGCTCAGGCTCTTTCTGTTTAAGAAAGATGATCCTAAAAAGGTTATTGGTGCTGTCAATTTCACGAACATCACTCAAGGCATTAGCTATTCGTGTAGTTTGGGCTATAGCCTCGCTGAGAATGAACAACGCAATGGCTATATGAGTGAGGCATTAGAAACAGCGATTCGCTATGTTTTTAATGACTTGAATATGCACCGAATTACTGCCAACTATATGCCCCACAATCGCCGCAGTGCAGGCGTTTTAAGACGATTAGGTTTTACGATCGAAGGATATTCCAGAGATTACCTGTTAATCAATGGCAAATGGGAAGATCATATTCGCACAAGCTTAATTAATCCAAATTGGAGAGTGGGATGAGTGACACCATTGCGGCGATCGCGACTGCAATTGTTCCAGAACAAGGCAGCGTCGGCATTGTCAGATTATCTGGATCAGAATCAGTTGCGATCGCAAAAAAACTCTTCCATGCACCGGGTCAGCAAGCTTGGGAAAGTCATCGAATTTTATATGGCTTGATTCGTCATCCTGAAACCGATCGCTTGATTGATGAAGCTTTACTTTTACTGATGCTTGCTCCGCGATCGTACACGCGCGAAGATGTGGTCGAATTGCACTGTCACGGTGGAATTATGGCAGTCCAGCAAGTTCTGCAACTCTGCATCGAGCAAGGCGCGAGACTGGCGCAACCTGGAGAATTTACACTCAGAGCGTTTTTGAATGGACGCATTGATCTGACTCAAGCGGAAAGTATTTCAGACCTAGTCGGAGCACGATCGCCACAAGCCGCACAAACGGCACTCGCTGGATTACAAGGCAAACTCGCCCATCCCATTCGCCACCTGCGCGCTACTTGTCTCGATATTTTGGCAGAAGTGGAAGCGCGGATCGATTTTGAGGATGATTTGCCACCCTTGGATGAAGATCTGATTCGATCGCAGTTTGATCAAGTCTTAGCCGATGTCACTCGCATCTTAGAGACGGCCGATCGTGGAGAACTGCTGAGAACGGGGCTGAAAGTTGCGATCGTCGGTCGTCCGAATGTTGGAAAATCGAGCTTACTCAATGCTTGGAGTCGCTGCGATCGCGCAATTGTCACGGATCTTCCTGGCACAACGCGCGATGTTGTCGAATCTCAATTGGTTGTGGGTGGAATTCCGATTCAAGTTTTAGATACGGCAGGGATTCGTGAGACTGAGGATCAAGTCGAAAAAATTGGCGTTGAGCGATCGCGTTTAGCCGCTGAATCTGCCGATTTGGTTCTGTTCACGATCGATGCTCAAGCCGGATTTACCGAACTCGATCGCGAAATTTACGATCGAGTCCGCGATCGACCTTTGATTCTTGTCATTAACAAAATCGATCTGGCTGAACCAACTTCAGATTTACCTTCAGCTCTACAAATTGTGAAAACGGCTGCAGCTCAAAACCAAGGCATTGATGCGCTCGAAACTGCGATTTTAGAAACCGTTCAATCGGGACAAATTCAAGCCGCAAATATGGATTTGGCAATTAATCAACGTCAAGCCGCAGCACTGACTCGCGCCAAACTAGCATTGCAACAAGTACAAGTGACGATCGCGAATCAATTGCCCTTAGATTTTTGGACGATCGATTTACGCAGCGCCATTCAAGCCTTGGGCGAAATTTTAGGCGAAGATGTCACAGAGTCAGTGCTCGATCGAATTTTTAGCCGATTCTGCATTGGCAAATGAGCCGAATTGGCTGCGGTTTGGCTTGCGAAGTGGGGAGTGGGGAGTGGGGAGAACCTAGACTCAGATTGCTCCCTATCCCTCTATTCCCCTATCAGATTGACTGATGCCGGGTTACTACTGATAACTCGGAGCCATACCAATCGTTCCGGCATACACCGCACGATCACCCAATTCATCCTCAATTCTCAGCAAGCGATTGTATTTCGCCACCCGCTCACTGCGACAGAGCGATCCGGTTTTAATTTGTCCCGCACGGGTTGCGACTGCCAAATCTGCGATCGTCGTATCTTCCGTCTCACCGGAGCGATGGCTGATAATCGAGCGGAATCCATTTCTTGCGCCTAAATCGATCGCTTGCAACGTTTCCGTCAACGATCCGATCTGATTCAGCTTAATCAGAATCGAGTTGCCAGCTTTTTGCTCAATGCCTTTCTGCAAGCGCGTGATATTCGTCACGAACAAATCATCACCTACAAGCTGACATTTGCTGCCGATCTTCTCCGTCAGCAATTGCCAATGCTGCCAATCATCTTCGTGTAAACCATCTTCGATCGACACGATCGGATAGCTGCTGACCAATTGCGCTAAATAATCCACCATTTCCGTTGGTGCATGAGCCGTTCCATCGTAGGTGTATTGCCCATTTTTATAGAACTCACTCGCCGCCACATCCAGTGCCAGCGCCACTTGTTCACCCGGCTTGTATCCCGCTTTCTCGATCGCCAGAATTAATAAATCAAGCGCCGCCTGATTCGACTCTAAATTCGGCGCAAATCCGCCTTCATCGCCTACGCCTGTCAGCAAACCTTTATCATGCAACACCTTGCTGAGTGAAGCAAAAACCTCTGCACCCCATCTCAGCGCTTCTCGGAACGTTCCCGCTCCCACTGGCACAATCATGAACTCCTGAAAATCCACATTGTTGTCTGCATGTGCGCCGCCATTAATCACATTCATCAATGGCACAGGCAAAACATTCGACAGCGGACCGCCCAAATACCGATAAAGCGGCAATCCCAAGGAATCTGCGCCAGCCTTCGCCGTTGCCAACGATACGCCTAAGATCGCATTCGCGCCCAAACTTGCCTTATTCGCAGAACCATCGATCGCGATCATCGTACGATCGATCAATTCCTGATTAATCGCATCCAGTCCAATCAATTTTGGAGCCAGCGTTTTTTCAACATTTTCAACGGCTTTCAGCACACCTTTTCCACCGTAGCGACTCTTATCATCGTCACGGAGTTCATGCGCTTCAAAACTTCCCGTCGATGCACCGCTTGGAACTTGTGCAATTCCATAGGCACCATTGGCAAGGGTAACTTCAGCTTCGATCGTCGGGCGACCGCGAGAATCAAGAATCTCACGAGCGCGGATGGATTCAATTGCAGTGTCTCGTGCATCAATCATTGGGATCAACCTTTATAAAGAGGGAGCAGAAAATAGGCAAATCGATTTTTGCCTTTGCTTAGAATACAGGCTATGGCGATAGGCTTGATAGTCTTGAATGTTTAAGTCTATGGCTTACGTAAAAGTCGGGAGAACAGGCACAGTCCAAAGTCCCGTCTCACCTGTTGCGATCGCGTCATCCAATCGTCAAATTTTCCTGACTGCGCCCGAGGATTTTCAATCCTGATCCTCTATCGTGTTTGCAGATCTAAAGAGCCGGATTGCGTAGCGTAGAATCAGATAACGCTCGGAGATCTTCAATCTTATTTTCCTATGCAAACGTCTCGTGAATCGCTCCGCAAGTTTCCCCAACCGCTCGATCGAGTCGCGATCGCACTGATGCTCGCCACTGCCTTTTTGATCGGAATTCTGCTGCTGAGCGGCGATCGCAGTGCACCCAGAGTACGTGATTTTAATTGGCAGGGAAAACAAATTGGGGCAGACGATCGCGCCTTCCTGCTCACCTTTAGTCGCCCGATGGATCATGCCAGCGTTGAGAAAAATCTCCGCATCCAGCCCGAATTAAAAGGCAAAGTCAGTTGGGCAGGACGACGCATGGCGTACACCTTCGATCAACCCGCGCCTTACGGAGCCGAATTCACAATCTCACTCGAAAGTGCCCGCGATCGCTTTAGTAAAGAAGGCTCAAGCAACGGCATTCTCCAACCCTTTCGCGAGACCTTTAAGAGCCGCGATCGCAGTTTTGCGTTTATCGGCGCAGAAGGCAATGAAACTGGGCGGCTGATTCTCTACAACATGACTCAGCAAGATAAAAAAGTCCTCACGCCGGAAAACCTGACCGTGATGGATTTCAAAGCCTATCCCGGCAATGACAAAATTCTATTTAGCGCGATCGAACGCACGAATCCACCGCAATCTCTTGCCGAACAGAAACTCTACACCGTGACAACGGGGATTCACATCAATGATCCGGTGCAGTTAGGCAGTGCCTCAACCTCCACTGCATCCGCTTCTCCCACTCAAGTCGGACAAGTCACCGAGGTTCTAGACAATCGAGACTATCAAAACCTGAAATTCGATCTCTCGCGAGATGGCAGTGTGATTGTCATTCAGCGCTTGAGCCGTCGTGATCCCAATGATGCAGGCGCGTGGATTTTGCGAGAAGGGCAACCTGCACAACCGATCGATAATCGCCAAACTGGAGGCGACTTTCTGATCACACCCGATGGAGGATCGCTCGCGGTTGCTCAAGGACAAGGATTGGCAATTTTGCCCCTCAAACCCCAATCTGAACAATCTCAAGCTAATCCGCTCGATTTTCTGCCCAAATTTGGAACCGTGCTCAGCTTTTCGCAGGACGGAAGCGCTGCTGCTATGGTGAAATTCAACACCGACTACACGCGATCGATGTTCCTCGTTTCCCAAGGGGTGCAAAAAGAAATTCTCAAAATTCCGGGATCGATTATCAGCGCCGAATTTGATGCGAACAATCAATTTTTGTACTGTTTGCTGACCAATCTTCTTCCAGGCACAACCTTTCAAGAACAACCGTTCTTAGCCGCGATCGACTTGAAAGCAGCGCGAGAAGGCAAACCGATGGAACAGACCTTACGCCCGCTGGTCTTACTGCCGAATCAGCGCGAAACTACAGTTGATTTATCGCCAGATGGCAAAGCCTTAATTTTTGATCAAACGCAAGCAGACGATCGTGCCAAAGCTGAAGGCGGACAAGCAGTTGCCAATAGTAGACTCTGGCTCCTGCCGCTCAAAGACGATCTAACGGCTAAAACGCAGCCAGAAGAATTACCATTTGCTGGACTGCACCCGCGATGGTTGCCGTAGTTTGAGCTAAGTTAGTAAAGCAGATATTTCTCAATAAGCGCCCTTACATGAACATTCTGAGCAATCTTCTTCCGCAACCCTCGAAAAAACAGCGTCGGGGCATCGAACTCAAATCTCCTGAAGAAATCGCAATCATGCGCCAATCTGGGCGCATCGTTGCCACCGTGCTGAAAGAGATCTCAGAAATGGTTCAGCCAGGAATGACCACTTGGGATTTAGATGCTCATGCAGAAAAACGCATCCGCGAAATGGGGGCGACTCCAAGCTTTAAGGGATATCACGGGTTCCCGGCTTCGATTTGTTCTAGCATCAATCACGAAGTCGTTCACGGCATTCCCAATAAAAAGAAAGTGATTCACAAAGGAGATGTGCTGAAAGTCGATACAGGCGCATTCTTTGAAGGATTTCACGGCGATTCTTGCATTACGATCGCCGTTGGCGACGTTCCCCCAGATGCCGCTAAATTAATCCATGTCGCTGAGCAGGCGTTATACAAAGGCATTGAAAAAGTGCGCGCCGGGGCATTTTTGCTCGAACTCGCGGGCGCAATCCAGGATTATGTGGAAGAAAATGGCTTCAAAATCGTGGAAGACTTCACGGGACACGGCGTTGGGCGGAATCTGCACGAAGAACCGTCGGTGTTCAATTTCAGAACCTATCAAATGCCGAATGTGAAGCTGAGAGCAGGCATGACATTAGCGATCGAGCCAATTGTCAACGCAGGCTCCAAAAATACGAGAATTCTGCCCGATCGCTGGACAGCGGTGACGGTAGATCGTTCTCTGTCTGCACAATTCGAGCATACGGTTTTAGTCACAGAAACCGGATACGAAATCTTAACCGATCGCAATTTGGTCTAAATCTCATGCGCGTTATTGGGCTAATGAGTGGTACGTCCGTCGATGGAATTGATGCGGCACTTGTTGATATTTCTGGCTCGACCGAGGATCTGCAAGCGACGTTAATCGCAGGCACAACCTATCCCTATCCAGCAGACCTGCGCGATCTCATTCTCGCAGTCTGCGGAGGTGCGCCGTTGTCGCTGGCTGAACTTGCCGAACTCGATGACGCGATCGCGACCCAATTTGCCCAAGCCGCACTGAAGATTCAAGCTAATCAAGCTCCGGCTGTGCTGATTGGCTCACATGGTCAAACGGTCTTTCATCGTCCGCCAAATGCTCAACTCGGATACAGTTTGCAGATCGGCAGAGGGGAGGTGATCGCCCATCAGACCAAAATTGCGACGGTGAGTAACTTTCGGGCGGCAGATATCGCGATCGGGGGTCAGGGCGCGCCGCTAGTTCCGCCGATTGATGCTGCATTGTTAAGACACCCAATCGAGCATCGCTGTGTGCAAAACATTGGCGGCATTGGCAATGTCACTTATCTGCCGCCGCTCAAAGCTGACCTGCCGATTCGAGGATGGGATACGGGGGCTGGCAACATGTTGATCGATTTAGCAGTTCAACGATTTTCCGAGCAAACGTATGATCGCGATGGAGCTTGGGCTGCCCGTGGCACTCCAAATCTAGAACTTGTCGATCGCTGGTTACAACAAGACTTTTTCCAACAACCGCCGCCCAAATCTACGGGGCGCGAACACTTTGGTGCAGCTTATCTCGATGCGTGTCTTGCAGACGCGTCTGGCTTAACTCAAGCCGACATCCTAGCAACCCTCACCGAATTTACCGCTGCCTCGATTGCCCAGAGCTATCAGAGATTTTTGCCGCAATTGCCCGATCGAGTACTCGTCTGCGGTGGAGGCAGTCGCAACACTTACTTAAAGCAGCGGCTGCAATTTTTACTGCCTGACAGCATCATTTGCACGACCGACGACCTGGGATTAAATGCCGACTTTAAAGAAGCGATCGCCTTCGCTGTGCTTGCCTATTGGCGATATCACGAGATCCCTGGTAATCTCCCGGAGGTCACAGGCGCACCAAAATCTGTTCTTCTAGGGGAAATTCACCACGTAGTATAGAAAGCGGCGTGATAGCATGTGGAGCCACCGATCTAAAACTTACCGTGAACCACACGTTTTTAATGCAACCCGGACGTTGGACGCTTCAAGGCAACTGGCTGGAGCGCGAAGAACTTCCGATCGCGGTCAAAGGCAGAATTCTCATCGCCTGGAGCCGCGATGATTGGTTCACAATGATTACGAAGCTCACCTTCCCCTATCACGATCGTGATGAAGTGACGTTGCAATATCGAGGTCGCTTGAGTGCAGGCGATCGCCGTTATACATTCGTGCTTCAGCATAGCCAACTCGGACGGGTTGAAGGCGAAGGCTTGGTTGCTCCAGAGTCGCTTGTGCAAAGGCATTGGGTGTTAAGCGATCGCCAACAGCGCCGCAGTAGTTTTGAAACTCTGTATCGATTGAACGACGATCGCTATTATTTCTCAAGCACGACACTCACCGGACATCACCTGAACAGCACCATGGAAGCGACTCTAGAGCGGCAGGCAGAACAAAATACTTAAGTACACGATTGTAGCTTCATAAAGTTATTACAAAATCGAAGCTGTCCATACTGAAAGCATCTTGTTCATCGATTCCCCTTCCCTGCATGGCTGACCCTAGAATTGGACAACTGCTCTCAAATCGCTACCAACTGATCCAACTGATCGGTCGTGGTGCGATGGGGCAAGTATACAAAGCAGAAGATGTCCTGCTCGGCGGGGTCATTGTTGCTGTGAAGTTTCTTTCACAGACGTTACTGACTCGCAAAATGCGCGATCGCTTCCGCAGCGAAGCTCGAACCTGTGCCTTGTTAAGTACAAAAAGTATGCACATTGTTCGAGTCATGGACTATGGCGTGGACGATCAAGAAGTGCCTTACTATGTGATGGAATATCTAGAAGGCAATAGTCTGAGCGATGTGATTGGGGTGCAGAATTTACCATTGCCGCGATTTTTAAGCCTAGCGCGCCAAATCTGCGCAGGGCTGCAATGCGCCCATCAAGGCATCACGATCGAGGGCACGACGTATCCGATTATTCACCGCGACATTAAGCCCAGTAATATTCTCGTCATTCAAGATCCAGGATTTGGGGAACTCGTTAAGATCTTAGACTTTGGCATCTCGAAGCTGTTGCAAAGTGATGCTAGCCAAACGAGTTCTTATATGGGCACGTTGGCATATTCCTCCCCGGAGCAAATGGAAGGGCGCGAACTGGATGCACGATCGGACATTTATAGTTTGGGTGTGCTGCTCTACGAGATGCTGACTGGGAAAATGCCGCTCAAAGCAGATACGCATTCTTTTGGCGGTTGGTATAAAACGCATCATTTTCAAGCTCCAGAGCCTTTTGAAGCGATCAGTCCTTCAGCGAAAGTGCCAAAGATATTGGAGTCTTTGGTGATGAGTTGTCTGGCAAAATTACCACAAGACCGTCCTGACACGATCGAAGATATTCTCAAAGCGTTGGAGCCGTTAGAACAACGCTACAATGCGACTCGTCAAATTAGTCATCGCATCGGGGAAGCGCTGCTCCGGCGACCTGTTGTGACACCGCCGAGAGATCCGAACGGTCTTTCGCCAGATGAAGCCTGTCAGTTAACGACTTGGCCTAAAAATAAACCGATCGCGCAAATTGTCTTTCCCCATATTCTCGAAACCAAGCGTGAGACTTCTGCAACGCTTTGGGTGATGTTATCGCAGCAAGAAATTGAGAACATTCAAATTGGGAAGCTCTACAATCAGTTTTTCAAAACCTTCTTGTGTATTCAATCCCCGCATCCAGTCATCATGTGGGTCACTGCGCTATACAATCAACTCCAGCATAAAGATGGCAATCCTCGCTGGCTCAAGTGTTTTCTGGATTTGAAGACCGAGCAAGGGCAAAAACTGACGCGATTACTGATCGAGAAAGAAAGCTACTACATCTTATTTTTTGCGATCGAAGATCCTCATCACTGTGCTTACGTGATGCCGTTACAGACAACACCAATGCAGCGATCGCAGTTGCTCGAATGGATGCTCGCGAGTCAAACTTGGGCATCGGTTGGCAATGCTGCTACGAGTAAAGAGTTGCTCAAAACCGAATTTGAGAAAGCAAAGCCAAAAATCATTGCAGAGTTAGCCAACCGCGATTCGCAGATTAAAACGCTGCTGCCTTAAGGAGCAGGAAACAATAAGATTGGATGCATACTTTGACGCAGGAGTTCAGCTGCAAAGCTTGGGATTGCGCCAAATGCATGATCGCTCAAATTAGAAGACAAGGCGATCGCGCTAATATCGTTTTCTTGGGCTGCTTGTAGAATTTGAGTCAGCGCATTCCCTTTACGAAGTTCAATTTCAGCTTGTAGTCCTGCTGCTTGTAGTTGTGCTTTCGCAGGCTCTAAGGTTTCAGTCAAGATCTGCTGTTCTTCTGCGGCTGAAAGTTCATAGTGTCCACTTTCAAGGACACGACAAATCATACAAGCAGGAGAAGCATTGGCGCGTTTGGCAATTTCAGCGATCGTATGTTTGGACGCATCGCTGTCATCGTATGGAACGAGCAATTCTCGAAACAGATGCTGACAGCGTAAGCTCAATTCTTCGGAAGTCATGGCTGAGATCAACTGCGGACGAATTGCCAGGATGGGAATGGGAGATCGCTGAGCTAATTCTACCGTGGTACTGCCAAATAGCTTTTCTGTGAGCAGATTGCGGCTTTGAGTCCCCATCAAAATGACATCTGATTGATGCTTTTTGACTGCGCGCAGCATCACCTCAATCGGTTTCCCGCTTTCGACTTCGACTTGAACGTCAATCCCGGTTAGATTGTGCTCCAGTGCAGGAGCAAGTTGAGCCTGTGCGCGTTCAATTTTTGCTGCATCCGGTTTTGGCATACCCGGATCTGCCGCAATAGGCACACTGTGCAGAAAGGTAATTTGTTGTATTCCGCCCTGTGCAAGCTGCGGTACGAACCGCACGAGGCGCTGAAGACCGTCTGTCAAATCTGTGCAAATGAGAATTCGGTGAAACATAGGGAGTGAACGATCGCGGTGTTGCTTTTACTGTGCAACATTGGACGCAATCCGACAAGGTTTCGATGATTTCTGTTGTGTCTTGCCTGTTCCTACTGAGTGCGACATCTTTCCACTTCACAGAATGATGTGAATTCGTTTGAATTAGGATGGTTTGGAATGGTCTTGCAATTCTTGAGGGTGGAGCACTTTGAGAAGTCAAGATCGCATGTTGCAAACGATAATATGCAAAATCCCCTCAGATCTGTGTTCACAAGATTGAGGGGATTCTGTATCTTCAAAGCTCGCTAAATTAGGGGATTTAGCGAACTGAACCGAACGACTGCGATGAGCGGATATTGCTATCCGATCGTCGTCCTGTCCGGCTTAGTCAAGCGCGTTTTTAACGCCACTCACTGCCTTATCAACAGCCTGTTTGGTGTTATCGATCGCTTTCTGAGTCCGAGATGCATCCTCGTTTGCACGCTTCTCGATCCGAGCTGCATCTTTTCGAGCTTTCTTCGCAAAGAAGCCGCCATCGGTGGCATCAGAAACCTTCGATGCATTGCTTCTCGCTGCATCTTTGACGGTCTCACGTGCTCCACGCACAAAGTTTTTGGTATTTGCCGTATCTTCACTTACTTTCGAGTGAACGGTATTCTCTGCATTCATCGGAGCCGCGATCGAGAACGCAGGACTCACAAAAATCATCACCGCAGCCAAAGCAAAACTCATCAACGCTTTCACAACATAGTTTAGTTTCATAGGATACACTCCATATGTAATTTCATCTTGTTGTACCTGGTTTGCGCTGTGGCTCAAATCGCTCGACCGATAGAGCTTGGAATATCTCAGGATGTAATCATTGACTCAACCAAGCGATCGCTTGTCGAATCCAAGCTTCGGTATCTGCTGATTTCGACAAGGCTGTATTCTGCCCAACCGCTTGCAACGCCTGTGAAATTTCTTGATCGGTATAGCCGAGCGCGAGTAGCGTCATTTCTACATCTTCGAGAATATTCGCCGCAGGTCCTGCACCCGGAGTCACGACAATTCCCGATTGTTGTCGCCATTCGGACAGCTTCGTTTTTAGCTCCAACGCAATCCGCTCGGCTGTTTTCGCTCCCACTCCTGGGGTTCGAGAAAGCAAGCGCGTATTGCCCGACACGATCGCTTGCACCAAGTCCTGCAATCCCAGAGTATCGAGCAACGCAACAGCTAACTGGGGTCCAATCCCGCTGACGCTCACCAATTGCCGAAATAGATCCCGCTCTGCTGCTGAGCCAAACCCAAACAACGTCACCTGATCTTCTCGCACATTCAAATGCGTAAAAATCTGCGCCTCTTCACCTTGACCTGGTAGAGATTGAATCAATCGCGGTACAACTTGAATGTCATACCCGATTTGATTCACCTCTAACGTCAAGGTGACGCGATTAGTGTTGGTTTTTTGAATTGCAGCGATCGTACCTTTAAGATAGCCAATCATAGAATTTTTACTGAAAGCCGAAGTATTTTAGCCCTTCTAAGATGCCAGCAGCACAATGAGATTGAGCCAGATAATGATGCGGAATCGGATGATCTCGATGCCAAGCGAGCAGTTCTGCTTGAGCATTGCCGACAATAATGCCGCGTTCTTCTCCGACCGCAAATAAAGCAATATCATTTCCCGAATCGCCACACACGATCGTTGCTTCAGGTGCAAAATTCAAGGTCTGCCGCACAAAGGTCAAAGCCGATCCCTTATTCGCATGACGGGGCAATAGGTCTAAGTCTCTGCCGCTACTGTAAATCAATTGCACGTCTAAACCCTGTTGAGTCAGCAGTAGCTCAAGTTGCGGTAAAACCTCGATCGATGCTTCTTCCGTCAAGAAAAAGCTAACCTTAAATTCGCTCTGCTCGGTATCCGGTTGCAGGACAAGATCGGCGAAATGTGCTGTGGTTGCTCTGACCTGTTCAACATTCCACCCGATTTTGAGCTTTTCTGACCAAGTTGCATCCGGCTCTCCTGCTAAATCTGTATAGATCGCAGTACCAACGGCGGCAATCAGCAAATCGGGTTCAAACAGAGGAGCTTCGGCTGCTAACTCTCGGTACAGCGCTAGCGATCGCCCGGTCGAATACACAATTTTGCTGCCGTGCGATCGCGCTTCTAGCAACCACTCATTCAAGGCTTCGTGAGCGAAGTCATCGCCCACCAACGTATGATCCAAATCAGTCACAAATAAAAACGGCGACACATTTCACCTCATAACTGCCACTGTACGAGTTTAGATCTCAACTGCAAAAATATCTTGATTCCCAAGATTGAGCTTTGAAATCCGAATTTCTTGTAGCGAAACTGCTCCTTCTTTGCGACCGTCTCCTAGAATCATTAGGCTGGCTAGATTATTTTTATGGTCATTGATTTTGGGCGGGAAATTTGCGGGGTTCTGCCGTCTGCGGAAACACGAGAATGGTTGGTCACAAACGGAATTGGTGGATTTGCATCCGGCACGATCGCAGGGGTTCTCACCCGCCGCTATCACGGACTCCTGATTGCAGCACTCAAGCCTCCCCTCGATCGCACACTGCTGGTGACAAAGCTGGATGAGTCCGTTCGATACGGTGAAGATGTTTACCCGCTCAGCACAAATCGTTGGTCAGATGGAATTGTTGGCCCGCACGGATACCGACATCTTGAGCGCTTTTTTCTCGAAGGAACGGTTCCGGTTTGGCGATACGCTTGTGGCGATGCCATCCTCGAAAAACGCATCTGGATGCAGCAAGGTGAAAACACAACCTATGTTCACTATCAATTACATCGTGCAACACAGCCGTTAACACTGACGTTCAAGACATTTGTAAATTATCGGGATTATCACGGTAATACCAATGGAAATGGTTGGCAAATGGAAATAGATGAAATTGAGCATGGTTTGAAGCTCTCTGCCTATCCTGATGCAACGCCTTTCTTTTTAATCTGCCGAGGTGCGAGCGTCACAGCCTTTCATGATTGGTACTACGGATTTGATTTAGCCGTTGAGCGATCGCGAGGACTCAGCGATCGAGAAGATCATCTCCATGCTGCAACATTTCAAACCACGCTCTATCCTGGTCAGTCGCTTACCTTCATTACGAGTACAGAAGCGAATCCGAATCTTGATGGCGAAACTGCCCTACGCGCCCAGCATAATCATGAACAAAGACTGTTTGACTGCTGGCGACTCGATCGCGTCAAACAAGTCGAAACCTCTCCTATTTGGGTACGCCAACTGGTACTGGCGGCAGACCAGTTCATTGTGAATCGTGCTCCGAATGGGAAAACCATCATTGCGGGATATCCCTGGTTTGGAGACTGGGGACGCGATACGATGATTAGTCTTTCGGGCTTAACGCTAGCAACCGGACGAGTAGAAATTGCCCGATCGATTCTCTACACGTTTGCGCAATATCTCGATCGAGGAATGCTTCCGAATCGTTTCCCTGATGCTGGAGAAATTCCTGAATACAATACTGTCGATGCAACGTTATGGTACTTCATCGCGATTTTTGATTACTACAATGCAACCGAAGATCATGATGTAATCGATAATTTATTTCCCATGCTGTCTGAAATTATCGATTGGCATTGTCGTGGGACTCGGTACAACATTCACTTAGATTCAGCCGATGGCTTACTGTATGCCGGAGAAGCTGGAACTCAATTGACCTGGATGGATGCCAAAGTTGGAGATTGGGTGGTTACGCCTCGGATTGGTAAACCGATCGAGGTCAATGCTCTTTGGTACAATGCGCTGCGAATTATGGCAAAATTCGCTCGGCAACTTGGAAAACCTTACCGAGAATATGACGCGATGGCAGAACGAGTGCTTGCCCGCTTTGAACGCTTTTGGAATGCAGAGGCAGGCTACTGCTACGATGTTCTCGATTCACCTGACGGCAACGATGCCTCACTGCGCCCGAATCAGATTTTTACGGTTTCTCTGCCGGAAAGTCCATTGAATGTGAATCAGCAGAAAGGCGTGGTCGATGCTTGTTCGCGATCGCTGCTCACCTCTTACGGATTACGATCGCTTGATCCACGCGATGCGAACTATCGAGGACGGTACAGCGGCGACTCAGTTCAACGAGATGGAGCTTACCATCAGGGCACAGTCTGGGGCTGGTTGATTGGATCGTTTGCGATCGCGCATCATCGAGTGTATGGTGATCCGGTCAAAGCCCGAGAATTTCTCGAACCGATGGCAAACCATCTGCGGAATCAAGGCTTAGGCAGCCTCAGCGAAATTTTCGATGGAGACGCACCGATGATGCCACAGGGGTGTTTCGCTCAAGCCTGGACGGTTGCAGAAGTCTTACGAGCTTGGATTACTTTAGCCAAGAGCTAAATCATCGATCGACAGAATGCATGAGCGAGGCTGTAATTCAGGCTCTCAATTCTCACAATTAAAGTTGGATTAGATTTGTTGGTACCGTTTCTAACTCTTGGCAGATTAGCATCAATGCCAGAAGACAGAGGGCGATCGTAGATTGAATTTCTACAGTAATAGCGTATCTATCATTACAAAAAATTCACATCTAACGACCTTCGAGGAGAAAAATGAATCTTTTACAACGCACCTTGGCAACCCTCAGTGCAACAGGTACAGCCGCATTAATGGCACTCCCTGTTCTCGCACAATCTGCTCCTACTGCTGCGGAGTGTTCAGCTTATATTAATGGTGGAGTTGGAGGTCCAGTGGATACTCAATCTTCCTCCAATTATTCCAATCAAACCTCGTCTTCTGGCGCTTCTAATCAAACCTCTCCTTCGAGCTACGATACGGCATCAAGCGGCATTCAAGGAAATACCTCAGTTCCACTCGGAAATGGTGCAGTTCCCCCTTCGCCTTCGAGTGTGAATCAATCTCCAAGTTCGACGAACATGGAGCAGTCGATGAATGCAGAAACGATTAGTTCGACTCAATATAATACAGTTCTGCAAGCCGCAGGCTCGCCTCAGCACCGTCAGTTTGATGCAAACAACCGCAGTGCTGCGATCGCATTCCGCAACAATGGTCCTGCTGGAACTTCAGGGCACGAAGCTATGATGAATCTCGAAGCTTACCGAGAAGGTCAGAACTTGATCGCGTCGCGGAATTTGAATGAAACTGCGATTCGCACCTCGTCTAACCCGATTCCGGTTGCTTGTCTGCCTCGCTAGTAGCGGATTCGTGGATCAATATAAGCATTGATAATGTCGATCGCAATACTCGCGATCGACACAATTGCCGCAAAGAAAACGACAATGCCTTGCACCGTGGGATAGTCTCTTTGATTAATGGCTCGGTACAAGCGATTTGCAAGTCCCGGCCAAGAGAATGTCACTTCGGTGAGAATTGCTCCTCCTAACAACGCAGCCAGCGTCAACCCCAGAATTGTAATCACTGGAATCATCGCGTTTTTCAACGCGTGATTGATCAGGATCTTCGATTCTGGGATTCCTCTTGCGCGTGCCGCTTCGACATATTCGGCTTGCAAAGTCTGCCTAAGATTGACGCGCACAATTCGCTCAAAAATCCCACTAATCAGCACCCCTAAGGTGATCGAAGGCAAAGCGAGATAGTAAATCGCGATCGCAAATTGCTCGAAATTTCCACTCAGCAAACTATCAATCGTATATAAACCCGTGACATTCGTCGGCGGGCTGATCGTCACTGGGAATCGAGTCCCCAATGGAAACCATCCCAAACCGACTGAAAAAATTAGCTGCAAGACCATTCCAAACCAAAACATCGGAATGGAGTATGTAATAATGCCAAACAGCCGACCCGTCGCATCGAGTGAACTATTCGGACGTGAGGCAGAGATCGCGCCGACGGTTATGCCGACAACGAGCGCGATCGCTAAACCGACGATTGTTAGTTCAACCGTTGCCGGAAAGAACTTGCCAATAATTTCCCAAACCGATTGTCCTTGAGTCGTCAAAGACTTACCCAAATCGAAGCGCAAGAGCGCTCCAATATAATCAAAGTATTGAAATAGCAAAGATTTGTTCAATCCAAGCTGCGCCCGCAACTCGTCTTTTGCGGCTTGCGATGCCCGAGTGCCTAGCATGGCATCAACTGTATCCCCAGGCGTGGCTCTCAGCAGCAGAAATACGATCGTCGTAATCAGCCAGAGCATCAGCGGAGCCATCAATAGACGAGATAAAACGTAGTAGCGTAACGCACTCGATCGAGACATAGCTTTCTATGATTTTTCAACAACCTGGCTGCCATGACCTCGCGGATCGCTTGGCTTGGTTCCAACGGGCGATGAGAACGCCGAAGTTTGTCCAATACTCTGAGCGTGAGGTAAATCTGAACCAGAAGATAACGCTACCAGATTTTCTTCAATAATGGTGCGTGGTTGTTCCCCAATTGCTTGCGCGATCGCGGTTCCTTTGTCATTCAGATAAACGAAATGCGGAATGCCATCAACGCGATAAGACAGAATTTCTGGCAACCATTTCTCGTTATCCACATTCAGCATGACGAAATTAATGCGATCGCCGTAGCTATCTTTTAACGATTTGAGTTCGGGAGCCATTGCCTGACAGCTTGTACACCAATTGGCGTAAAACTCCATCAGCGTTGGGTTGCCATTGGTGAGTGCCACTTCCAGCGGAACTGCCTCAGCAGACATCGCATTCAGCGAAACGCCTGTAGTTTGAGTTTTCAGCCCAAGTGCGACGGCAACCGAAAGAGTGATTGCAACGATGGCAATAAGAAAGTTTCGGATACGATTTGGGGTTGAGGATTCCATGATTTCTGATATCAGCAATTTTCTATAGTTTACCGACCCTTTAAGACAGCATCGACGAATTCGCAAAATCCATTGCCTTCTTCTGCGATCGTTACATAAGTCGGCAAATGCTGAAGGTGATTCTGATAACGCTTCAGATTCGCAACTCCAATCGAGATGGGAAACTGGCTTGCATCAAATAAACTTTCGTCGTTGGGACTGTCGCCGATCGTGGCAATCTGTTCGCGATCGTAGTGGGTAAAGTCATGCTCTAAAATTCGGCTCAATCCCAATGCTTTGCTTTGTGCTACCAGTTTCAGGTGACATTGAATCGTGCTGTATGTGAAGCCCCAACCTTTGGTTTGGCACAGGAGATTGATGCGTTCGAGTTCTTCTAACGTCAAATCTGCCACATCAAATGTCCAATCTGTTCGCCGAAAGGCATTATCACTCGATTCTTGCAGATTAGGAAAATGAGTCTGCAACTCGGCAAACATCTCTGCTAATTTCTGACGATGCAAATTCACATTGAGAATTGGGACAAGGAATTCTTGAGTTTCACCGCGATAAAACAAGCCGCCATTCTCTGCGATCGCACCCCAGATCGGCAAATAATTCGCTAAGCCGCTCACCCAACCTGCCGCTCGCCCCGTCACCACAAGGATTTGAATTCCAGCGTGATGGCATCGATCAAAGGCTGCTAACAGTTTCGTGCTGAATTTTTCCTGAATGGTCAGCGTTCCATCCATATCTGTTGCAATTAATCGAATTCGGTGTAAATTTTCAGCACAATCGAGTGGTGTCATTTCAAAAAAATCCTGACTTGATTTGTGTACAAATTATCAAGTTCCCAGTGACATCGGGGCATTCTGGAATCGACCACCTCTTCCTGTAAAAACGTCTTATGTCGATGGTGTCCCCCCTTTTGGCTCAGACTGCTGCAAAGCCTGTCAAAACTCAATCTGCATCGAGTCAGCCTGCTCGTCCGAATTCTCCTGCTGGCGGTAATGTTTGGATGATGACCTCCGGCGGGCTGTTTTTACTGCTGATCGTTTTAGGGGTTTTCTCGACACTGCAGGCGAATAAGCTGAAGAAACAGGTGAAGTTTGAGATCGTTAAAAATCGCGAAATTCAGAAAAAGCTGAAATATGCGGTGGAAATGATGGGGAAAATGGAGCGCAACCCCGATCTGATTCACTCGCGTGAATTTAACCTCGACTATCTGCGGATGAGAATGGCAGAAGAGGTCTTCCATTTCGCGATCGTCAATCAAATCAAAATCAGAGTCAAAGACAAAATTACATTGGCACTCCGCCCGACTCAAGCAAATCAGGGAGAAATTGGAATTGCGAGCACAGGTCGCCAAGTCGATGAAATCTTTGATGTCTTGTACAAATCTGGCGAATCGGCTCAATCGACTCGCGTCCTGTTTCGGATTCAAATCAAAATTCTCAAACTTCCAACTCAGCCGACTTCTGTGACAATCAATCAAATCATTGATTGCTTTGAAACCTTCCTCAGCCCCACGCATGAAAATGATACGTGGCAACCTGCGATTCAAGGCAGAATCGCGAACATGCGCTGGGATCAAAATGCAAAACCCACGCCGCTCCTAGTTTTAGAACAGACTCAAGAAGGCTCGAACGTCACCTTTAGAACAAATCGCATTGCGAGTAAAAACTAGGCGTCTAAAGTAGTTTGAATTTTCAGGATTCCAGAGCTTCCGTCTTTACTATTCTTATCCTCGATCGCTTGCTGCTGTCGTTCTGAGCTAGCGCGCGCTAATAGCGAATATTTTCCAGCCTGAGTTGGTTTCCACAGATAGCGCCACAATGTCCATTCATGCGGCGATTCTGGACGATTCTGCTCGGCAGCTTGCCAGGTTACACCGTCATCTGTACTGATTTGAATTGACGTGATCGCAGTCGATCGATCCAAAGCAACGCCTGCTAGTAAAACGCCTTTTTCCCAGTTATCGCGGGTGAGTTTGACTTGATGCTGCTTGTTCCAGACTCTAGAATCGTGAACTTGCCGCATCAACGAATGAGTTGGGATTTCGGCAGTATTCGACCAGCCTTGATTCTCCCAAAATCCGGTCTTCGTTTTGGCGATCGCATCAATTCCAACGATCCATTTCGGTTGCTTTTGCCCAAAATGCCCCGGAATGATAATCCGAACCGGATAGCCATGTGCTGCCGTTAAAGGTGTGCCATTCATTTGATGAACTAATCGCACTTCAGGACGCATTAATTCTGCAACAGGTAAAGTCGTTTCATACCAATCTGCGCCTTTCATCGCAAACTCGATCGCGCTTTTTTTCACACCTGCCTGCTTCAAAAAGGGCAGCAATGGCGTACCTGTCCATTTTGCATTTCCGATCAAATTCCCACCTGCCGGATTGCCGATACATTCCATCGTCAGGTAAAACTCTTCTTGCGGCGCATTGAGAATATCTTGAAAGTTCAAAGTCACAGGAGTATTGACTTCACCCCCAATCTTCAACTGCCATTTCTCAACATTTACCTGAGACGGTAAGGCATAAGATTGCACATAGAATTCATCAATCGGCGTGATCAAATGATCTGGCAGAGCTTCAGCCGGATCAAGCGAAAAGAGTAAATTCATCGATTTAGCTTGACAGCCACCCAAAACACTTGCAGCAATCAGCCCGCCCGAAGTTTGACCTAATAATTTCAGAAGTTCTCGACGATTCACAGCAAGCTCACAAGGTAAAATCTCAAACTTATTATCGCTAACTCATTGCAGCAAGTGTCGATCGTGCTGTTTCACAATCTGCTTGAATCTGCGCCTTCAACTCTTCTAATGACGCAAACTTTTGCTCAGGGCGAATAAACTCCTCAAGCTCCACAATCAGCGTCTTTCCATACAAATCGCCCGACCAATCGAGCAAATGCACTTCGATCGTTTGACTGAGACCATTCACCGTCGGACGATTGCCAATGTTCATCACACCCAGAATCGAAGTTTCTCCAGCCCCTGAAACTCTCACCGCATACACGCCCCGGCAAGGCACAAGCTTATCTCCTAAAAGCTGCAAATTCGCAGTTGGAAATCCGATCGTGCGACCCAGTTGTTGACCCGTTACGACCTGTCCAATCAGCCGATAAGATCTGCCGAGCATTCGATTCGCAGTCTGCAAATCTCCAGACAACAGCGCTTCTCGAATTGCTGAACTGCTAATCCGCTTGCCTTGAAAGAGTAACAACGGCACGATCGTCACCCCAATCCCAAACGTTGCCGCGATCGCTTTCAGATCGTCCGCCGTTCCCGTGCGTCGATGTCCAAAACAAAAATCAGCCCCCACACTCACCTGTCGAGCCTGAAGCTGATTGACCAAAATTTCTTCGACAAATTGCTGCGGCGTTAGCTTTGCCAGTTCACGGTTAAACGGCAGCAACACCAATTGTTGAACCCCGATCGCTTCTAGGTGCAACACTTTCTCTTCTTGAGGCGTGAGCAGCGATCGAGGTTCTCCAGTAAAAAATTCTTTCGGATGTGGACTAAAAGTTACAACCGTAGTCCGGGCGATCCCGTCATTTTCCAGCACAGGTGCAATGACTTGTCGATGCCCCAAATGGATACCGTCAAAGTTTCCCAGGGCAACGGCAGTCGGAGTTAAAGCAGTAGTCGGCGATGAAGTTATCCACACGCTTCACATTTTTACACACTTCGATCCGCAAAAGTTGGAAGACAGTCTTAAAAATAGACAAATCTACCCCTGCACGATCTACCACTGTGCGAGTCGAGTCGCAGGTTCAGGGAAAAGCGCCTGGAATCCCGCTTGGCGATCGCTGGCAGGCTCTGGAGCAATATCCCAAAGGCTCTCGTAATAGAAGTAGGCAACGCCTAACCCTCGTTCCTGAGCCGCTCGCGTTTGCTCTTGAATTTGGCGAATCGAAACGGGATTTGTTCTTTGCCCTGTGAAGACCCCAACCCCGGTTGAGATTCGTTTTTGGGCTTCTTGAATTTCAGGACGTGAAATCTTCTCAATGAAGCTTTGCAAATTCGGACGGTACACTTGCACAATCAATTCATCTGCAATCCCTTGCCGAACCCAAGCGAGCCAGTCCTGCAAATGGAATTTGTAGGCAAAGTCATAATAGTTAGGTGAAATTGAGAAAATTGCATTGGGTTTGCGATCTCTCACGGCTTTCTTCAATTGCGTCATGAATGCCGTAATTTTGTTGGCTCTCCACCGCATCCAAGCTTGATCCGCTGGATTATTGGGAACGTCTTTTTTCGTCTCTCTCTTATAGAGTGCTCGGGTGTAAGCATCATAGCCAAATTCACGCGGCAGACTCATATTGTCATCAAACTGAATCCCATCCACGTTGTACTGAGTCACCACTTCTAAGACTAAATCGGTGATGAACTGCTGAACCTGAGGATGAAAGGGATTGAGCCAAGCCACTTCGCCTGCTCCACTGATGGAAGTCTGGTCGCCATTGCGCTGCTGAGTCAGCCAGTCTGGATGATTCAGTGCGAGTTCTGACGTAAACGGAATCATGAATCCGAACTCAAACCAGGGAACGACGAGCAAGCCTCGGCGACGGGCGCGATCGACAACATCCGCGAGAATGTCATGTCCATCTGAACCACGATACACAAAAGGCTGGATGCCCTGACGTTGGGCAACTGCACTGGGATACGTCACATAGCCAGAATTCCACACCACCGGATAAATCGTATTGAAATTCAAGCGTCCTAATTGATCCACTGCGTTCTGCACTTTCGTGCGATCTTTCATGACATCGAGATCGTTGAACGTCAGCCATACACCTCGAATCTCGGTGCGAGGAATTTGTGGAACGACGGGTGAAGGTTGAACAGTCGGGGTCGGAGTCGGTTGTGAAGGAAACAGGAGAGGACGTTGCATCTGAGCGATTGCAGGAGTACTCGCCCAAACAACAGTGATAAAAGATGCCAAAAAGAGCGGCATCAGAATCGTTTTTCTCCAGTGACGGAACCAGGATCGAAGCTTAATCATGAGCAACTCAATCAACATCAAAACAGGCAAAATGCACTAGCTCTACAGTTTACAAGCATGGAGGAAGGGCATCGGGATCTGATTTCGTGCAATATCAAAACTTTGTAAACTCAAAACTTTGTAAAATTTCAGATCCCAACCTGACGTGACGCATTTTCTCTCTGGAAGTGCCCGATCGCTTGCCAAGAGGAATGAACAATTCTATGGTGACTGGATATCAGAATTCGTCCTGATGGGATTCAGGGTTCTGGGGAAATCTAACTTGGGGCGACTGAGAAATGTGCCAATACGGATACGAAGTACTGAACTTTTATTTACCATACTAAGTCAAAGAAATTATTGATGATTGGAGTGTTTTTGCATGAAGCGTGTGCTCAAAATTGGCTTACTCTTTGGGTTTACACTTCTTGCTAGTTCGCCCTGTGTTTTGCCTGCGGTTTCGTCTCCGAAAGTAGATAAGCTGCCTTCGGTAGACTGGTGGCGTTCTAAGGTCAGTTCTCAAATTACTGCAAGTACGGGAAAGCGTTATACAGGTTGCGTTTTCGGGGATTCAATTTCTTCTGGATTGGGCAATTCGTTGGGTCAATCAAACTATAACTTTGCAATGGGCGGCATGAGTACTGTGTCGCTTCTCGAACAGTTGAAGCAGCTTAAAGCAGGCAATATTCAGTGCCAAAACGTGATCGTTGCGATCGGCACAAATGATGCGATGTATTCAATTAACAATGTCGATTTCAAAAATAATTTGCGCCAGATTGTGACGTTAACTCGTGGATTAGGAGCGTCGGAAATCACCTTGTTGCCTGCATTTTACTCGACGGTTGAAGCGAGTAAAAATCCAAATGTGGCGGGTACACTCGATCGTGTCGATGAAATTAACACTTTGATTCGTCAAGTCGGAACAGAGCAAGATGTCACGGTGCGAATAGACGTGATTCGACCCTTATTTCGCGATCGAGCGCTGCGGGAAGATCTCACCTTAGATGGCGTACATTTAAATGATTCTGGCAAGCGCATCTATCGTCAAGCTTTGCTCGACCTTTTGAATTCGGCTGTGAGTTCGCGCTAACTACCTCGATAGGTGCTGTACGACCACGGGGAAGCTAGCAGTGGAACATGATAGTGGGCAGTCGCATCTGCGATTCCGAAACGGATGGGAACGCGATCGAGAAATGCAGGCTCTACAGGATGAGCGAATTTCGAGGCGAAGTATTCGCCGATCGCGAAAACTAGCTCATAGATGCCAACGTTGATCTCTGATTCATTCAACATTGGGCTATCAGTCCGTCCATCTGAATTTGTCAAAACTGTTTTAATCAAGGTTTTCTGATCCGTTTGCGAATCAATTTGCCAGAGTTCAATCTTGAGATCTGCGGCAGGACAGCCGTGAGCGGTATCTAGAACGTGAGTAGTCAGTTTTCCCATGAGTTTGATGTGGATGGATTCGCGTCGGGGTTCACGGTTTTAGTCCCTCAAATTCCTAAATTTGGGGACTTTAAAACGATGACTGCCGAAGTGTACAAAATCTAGCAGGTTTTCAAGATTTCGAGGAGACGATCGCTAATTCGATCCGCTGCACCCGGTTCTCCCATACGTCGATGCCCATTGTCGGCGATCATTTGAATGCGATCGGGATTTTCTAACAGCGATCGCACTGCATTCCCCATTTGCGAGGGTTGCTCAACCAAGGTAACGGAGGCACCTAGCAATCGAGTTTGCGCTTCAGCAAAAGCGGGCGTAAATTGTGGACCTTCTCCCGGCATGATGAATGCAGGCTTTCCAAGTCCAATAAATTGTTCAGTCGCCGTTCCCGCCATCGCGATCGCAAGTTCACTGCGCTGAATACATTCTGCAAATCGCCCTGGCATTAACTGGAGTGTGGCTTGTTTCTCGCCGTATCCATTGACGTAGATATTGGATTCTGTCGGAGTCCAGCGATAGCTCAGCAATAAATGATGCATCTGATCGAGATCGATTCCGGGCGCGATCGCGCTTAAAAATCGCATGGGACGTTGAAAATCGCCCATCATCGCATTGAGCGCGCGCAGCATTAATTCCCAATTGGCAAAACATTCAGGCGGGCGCGAACCGGGAATCAACGCGATCGTCAAACAGTCAGACTCTTTTACACCCGACCACTCTAAGCCATCCATCATTGGATTGCCTAAATCAAACGCTGGCACATGAAAGCGCTTGAGAACTTGAGCTGTTAAGCGATCGCGCGGAAAAACAGCCTTACACTGCGGGCGTTTCATTAACCAACGATCCCAAGGTTGAAAAATACATCCCGTGGAACGTTCTAATCGATCGTCCCACCAGGATTTTCGAGGAATAAAGCCATTCTCATCGCGCAAGTAATACTCAGATTTTGCGGTCGCAACAAAGGCAAACGGCAAGCCACTTGTCCAGGCAAATAGCATCGGCACAATATCGCCAACGGCTAAAACCATCCCGCCTGATTTTGCCCAGGTATGAATCGCTTTAATTTGTTCAAGTGTTAATTTTACTAATCCCCCTTGTATGTCTCTCACGAGCTGTTTGTTATCCATATAAATAAATCCACCGGATGGCATAACTTTCACGGTGCCAATCACTGGAATATCTGCTTTTTGATATGCATGGCCTTCGCCTACGATCGGTAAAGCTTCGATCGTCACATCTGATTTCTGCTGTAAAGCTTGAAGAATCCGAATGGCGATCGTATCTTCTCCGTGACCATTACTTAAGCACAATAAACGCATAGTCGCTCCAAAACAGTAAAAATCCTCAATCCGAAGACGGGGTAATGTCTTGCAGAGCTTCTAAATAATCGATCGCGGCTTCTAGGCGAGACGAATAGTGACAAGCAAATTCCTCAAACCAGCGCCCTTCTGATGATTTTGGCTGAAGAGATTTTAGCCATTGTTCAGCTTGTGCAGCTAATTCAGCGCGGCGTTGCTGTTTGAGTTGCTCACGACGCTGCTGTTTTTGTTGTCGATCTAACTCGACCTGTCGTGCCACTTCTGCCTGCTGTTGTAAGTTTTCTGTTTTGATCTCCTCGACTAACGGCTGAGGAGGTGCAGTAGACCGCGCGGTTCGAGTCTCAAACACGTCAATCTGAGACAAAAGATCCTCGATCGATCGAGTTGAGAAATTGGCAGCAGGTGGAGAGGGTCTTGAAGCAGGGGGAGGTGGAGAGGGATGGAGACTTGCCAACAACTGATCGATTTCGTCCATAGTCGTGAGGGTGCAGAATTTCATCAAAGCTCAACTAAATTCTAGTCCAGCCCAAACCTGCGATCGACAAGCTGTTGAGACAAACCCCATCGCAATGCCGCCAGACTTTATTCCAACTCCGAAATCGCTCGATTACTCGCTGCTTGAAGCATTGCCTTTAAACTCTGGGTTTCTGGAAAAGCTGGAGTCGGACGCTCAAACTCGATCGGCTGATTTGTAAACTTCGGCAGTATCTCTCGACAGAACGCATCCGCTGCTTTTGATCGATAGCGAGTCGGATTAATAATCACTGAAAGAGTCCGCTTCACCACGACATCATCGATCTTAGCGCGATGCAACATCCCCATCTGCAATTCTTTCTCGATCGCGCTAATCGACACAAAAGAAGCTCCTAGCCCAGACTGAACAGCATTCTTAATCGCCTCGATCGAATTGAGTTCCATCTCGATCTTTAATCGGCGTGTCTCAATCCCACAACGCCCCAACACCTGATCAATGACTTTCCGAATCGTCGATTGCGAATCCAGGGCAATAAACTGCAATCGATATAAATCATCTTTTTGAATCGTCTCTAACCTTGCCAATGCATGATTGGGAGGTAAAATTAGCGCGAGTTCATCCTCAGCATAGGGAATAATCTCCAATGAATCTTGAAGTTCTGGAGAAATTTCACCGCCAATAATCGCCAAATCAATTTGACCATTGGCAACACTCCAGGAAGTTCTGCGGGTAGAATGCACATGCAACTGAACCGCAACATCTGGATATTGCTGACGAAACAGACCAATCATTCTGGGCAGCAGATAGGTTCCCGTTGTCTGACTTGCTCCGATAATCAGAGTGCCACCCTGGAGATTTTGCAAATCCTCGATCGCCCGGCACGTTTCCTGACACAGCGTTAGGATTTTCTCGCCATAATTTAACAGTAGATGTCCTGCCTCCGTTAACTGCGCCCGTCGCCCACCCCGATCAAATAAGGGCACATCCAACTGCCGTTCTAGATTCTGGACTTGCAAACTAACGGCAGGCTGAGACACATACAGACTATCAGCGGCCCGTTTAAAGCTACCCTCAGACGCGATCGCTCTTAGGATACGTAATTGATCAAGGGTGAAAGGAAGGTCAGACATACGGCTAAGCCTAAAGTTGTGGGGAGCTTAAAGCGAGTAAGAAATCAAATTTAGCAAACTGTGAGTGCGTTCACTCTAAACTGGGAAGCAAGACCGGAAATGCAAAAAATTGTAAACTTATCCTGAAGTCCGTTGCGTTATCGCACAAATTACATCTCCCTAAAAAATAGATGTGGCAAGTATTGTACAGAACGATGAGTAGATCAGCTTATGAACCAGGAAGTTATACGGGACTTTCTGAATGTACCAGGAATCGTGGGGATCGCCCTACTAAGTGGACACTCTGAGCCAGTTTTTTATACGCACCACCCTGCTTTTGCCGAAGGAAATAAATCTGATTTGCTCCAGAGTATCTTGCAACTCGTGGCAACGATTCCGCCGGAGTATGATGGGTTCGCGTTTCACTTCGCTGAGTACCAGATTGCACTCCATCGATTGCACTCTGATCTGCTTGCCTTAGTGATTAAAAACGATACTTTAAATTCTGAACAATTTATTTCTGCTTTTACGGTGCTGCGCTCCGCGATCGCGACGAACCCGACATTGGAGATCGTAACCAATTCGACATTAGAGATCGCGACGAATCCGACAGTCGAAACTGACAATCTTCCGCCGCTTCCGTCTCCTGCCCAGCTGAAACTCAAGGATGTCATGCAGGTCATGAACGAGTTGAGTGAGTTTACCCAACGATTTTTAGGCATCGCCGTCATTGCGAACTACTGGAAATCAAGCCGTCTAGACGATGTATGGTTCCAGCAATTTCAGATTGAGCGATCGGGGCAAATCATCTTTTTAGGGGAACCCTCAAGCCTAGAACAGTCTGTAACTGCTCAAGACCTCGAATTGTTGCGACGTTGGATAGCCCGCTTTATTCAACGCTGTTCGCAAGCTGTGCGAGGTTATGCCGCTTTGGTCGAGCAACAAGCGCTTACCGACTTGCAAAAAGCCCTCCTCTTGCCCTAAAAAAATCATGGTAAAAACTGTCCGCCTCGAACCGATCGCACAAGAGAGCGCGGTCGAAACAATGGGGAATCTCCTCTCGGTTCTAATCAACAAAGATCTAGATGTTCTCAAAGAATGCGGCGGTCGCGGCATGTGTGCGACCTGTCATGTCTATGTCAAATCAGGCATGGACGCTTTGACGCCCACAAATCGGCGAGAGCAACGCACATTAGAAGTGATTACATCGTGCAAGACAAACTCGCGATTAGCATGTCAGGCAAGAGTCATCGGCAGTGGAGTCGTCGTCGAACTGCCCCCAGGGATGTATATCAATTCGATCAAAGACATCGAAGCGCTGATTGGGCGCAGAGCAGAACAAGATTTGCTGCATCCTCTGACCGGGCAAGTTTTGGTTGAAGCTGGCAAATTAATCACGCGATCGATGATGAAAAAGATCGAAGATACGACCACCTTCAATATGTCGAATTATTTCTCAAACTCCTCTGAAGTGTGAGTCTCTTAACCCAATCGGGAACGCTGCATACAAATGTAATTGCTGTAATTGCGACCCCCTATGCTGAGCCAAATCCAACGGTTAAGTCAAACAACCGAAGGACGTTACGCGACCGATGAGGAGCTTCGTTTTTTGGCGGAGTATGCTCGATCGTTTGAATTGCGCGTCCAAACCTATCAAAAATTACAAGCGAGCGAAGCTGCGATTGTTCAACAAGTCCTCGCCAAAATGAGAGCGATCGATCCAACCTTACTCCGCAATGGGAGCGAGGACGTCACAGCGAAATGGAAGCGCGACACTTTAAGAGTTTTGCGCTATTCTGCCGTCGCAATGCTGTTGGATGATTCAGAAACGTTGAGAGAACGATTTCTATTTTGGTTTCAGACCATTATGCGTGCCTTCAACGCTCAAAAATCCTGTGGCGTGACTTATACCGTGATGCAAGAAGTGGTCAAACAAGTGCTCACCCCGAGTGAAGCCAATTTGATCCTGCCGATTCTGGAAGTGAATCGTCGAATGCTTGGAACCGTCTAATTTCAGAGCTTGTTCTGGGCACACTGACCACTATCAGCGCAACCTGTTGTTGCTTCCTTTTTGTCCTTCCACCCTTGTCGCGACTATGGCGTTCTCCCTTGCTCACCAAACTCCCTCAAAACTCAAAAATCCCAAAAAGCACAACCATTATGGTTTCAAGGATTTTTTCCAGTTCGACCCCGATCAGGGCACGATCGTGGATTGGAATAATAGTCAGAACGTTCTGACGACTGAAGACTTTATCATTGGCTTAGTCGAAGGGCTAGAAGAAGAAGTCGGAGATGCCTCAGCCGCAACCATGTACACAATCGGGTGTGAGTGGGGGCAAAAAGACGCTTTCTTTTTCGAGAAGTGGTTTGAGAAAGAATACGATCGCTCGATTCGTCAGACGAATTTGATGTTTTTGCTCGAAACTTGGTGGTGGCCTTTCACGGCGCAAGGTTGGGGACGTTGGGAAGTCGATTTGGGCGATCGCAAACAAGGGTTTATGTTCATCAATGTCTTTGATTCGGCAGTTGCGAGAACCTTGGGCGATGTTGGGAAACCCGTCTGCTTTTTGTATGCAGGGTTATTCTCAGGTTTCTTCACGGAACTCGTCAAAAAGCAACTCAGCTGTATTGAGATTCAATGCTATTCGATGGGTGAGACTTACTGTAAATTCTTGCTCGGTGGGCAAGAGCGAATCGATGCGGCATCGTTCTGGCTGAATGAAGGTGCAACCGCAAGAGACATCGAAAAACGGTTACGTTCGGGAGAGTTGAAATGATTTCGTCACTCGCTCCCCAAGATACTCAGAATTGGCTACAGTCCTCCGTTCATTCTTTTTTCACGACTTGTAATTGGGAAAATCAAGCGCAGTATTCGACGGCTGAAGAAGTCGCGATGTTGGAGCAAGCCGTCGCGCCTGAAGTGCTGACCGAACTCTCGTTTGAGCTAAAAGTGAAGCAATTTTTTGCCGCAATGCGTTGGGATGGGACGCCAGCGGTCACGATGGCAGTGGCTCCTGAACCGGAAAGCTTATCTGATGAACTAACTGAGAGTAAGTTTACTCTGACTGATTTCTCTAACCTCTTCTAACTTCTCTAAAACGATGATGCAATCTCCTCTTGAAGGCGTATTTGACGAAGCCGAGAACCGCTATCTCAAACCCGAAGAATTACAAGTGATCGGGCAATATGTTGCTTCGATTTCAGAGCGCATGAGTGCATACCGTGCCCTCCGCGATCACGAAATTGATCTAGTTCAGCGTGCCGCTGATGAACTGCAACTCGAACTGCCGAGCATTGAGACAACCGCTTTGGAGCGCACGATCAAATATGGCATGTTAATCCTGCGTCAATGTGCCATGGGAATGTTGCTCAATGATGCCGAATATGTACAAAATCGCTTGCTGAGTTGGCTCAAGGATGCGATCTCATTGCATCAAGACCAAAAAATCAATGCTGTCTTCTTCCGATTGATACAGCAACAGCTTCGGTTCTCTCTCAATGCTCAGCAAGTTGCGCTGTTAGAACCTTTTCTGAGTCTTGTTGACCCTGTTATTCCAGCCCAAGAAGAAGAAATGCTCACTGTTGCAGGTATTTTCTAATGATTTCTGTTCGCGATTTATTAATTCACGATCGTCTTCCCGCAAACTATTACGCGAGCGATGTCTATGTGCGCGGCGATCTAGAAATGGGATTGCTCGAAAGTCGTCGGGGCGATCGCTTACTCGCACTTCCCGAGACTTTGATCCAAGCCATCTACTCGGGTTTGGCAAAGGAAACAGGACAAGCTTCTCGCCTAGTGTTGTTTAATTGCGGACGCTGGTGGGGAAAAAATTTCTTCAATCGCTTTCGAGATGAGGTGAGCGAGTACTACGAAACTCCGCTCGTCGATATGCAGATGGCGGATTTTCTTCAGGCATTGAAGCAATGCTGGATTACTTACGGACTGGGTCAGTTGAGTTTAGATCAGACCTATCACGATCGTGGGTTTCTGATTGTTGAAACTCAACATTCGCCTTTTGCAAGACTTGCAACCGAGGCTGAAGTGCCGTCGTGTTTTCTAGAAGCTGGCGTTTTGGCATCGGTTTTTAGTCAGCTGGCAGGGCGGGATTTACATTGTGTGCAGACTCAATGTGAATCGCTCGGAGCAGCAAGCAATCTCTTTATTATCGGTCTGCAAAAACGCCTAGAAGTGGCTGAAGCATTAGTCGATAAGCAACTCGACCACGAATCAATTTTGCCTCGTTTATTTGTCTAGCTTGGGATGAGTCGCGCGGATGTGTTGAGGTTACAGGAAGTCAAGCGATCGAACTATCGAATTTTAGGCTTGATTGGGCGGGGACAGTTTGGACGAGTGTATTGTGCAATGCACCGTCAAACTGGAAAGTTAGTCGCGCTCAAAGCCCTCGATTTGACTGGCTCTCCAACGAGCCAGTTTTTAAGAGAATTGAAGTTCTTAGTGACGCTTGAACATCCAAATATTGTTGCCTGTGAAGCGATCGAGCATTGGCAGGGAAAGCGCTGCCTCGTGATGGAGTATTGCGAGGGTGGAACGCTGCGGCAATTGATGGAAAATCATCATCGGTTAGATCCAGTCCTCAGTGTCAAACTGGTGTGTGATGTGCTTGCCGGGTTAGAACATGCGAGTCTTCAAGGCATTGTGCATTGTGACATTAAGCCTGAGAATATTTTGCTGAGTGTGGATGCTTCAGGTTGGAGTGCAAAAATCTCTGATTTTGGAATTTCACGCTTGAGTCACGACCTGACTCGTGAACCTGCAAATTTAACAGGATCACCTGCTTATATGGCTCCGGAGCGGTTCTATGGGCAGTACTCTCACTCAACGGATCTCTATGCAGTTGGTGTTTTGCTGTATGAATTGTTAGTTGGGCATCGCCCGTTTTCAGGCGCACCGCCTGACTTAATGGTGGCGCATCTCAATCAAGCTGTGAATATTCCCGCGCATATTCCGACACGGCTACAGACGGTAATTTTAACGGCACTTCAGAAGTTAAAAGCAAGACGGTATCAGTCTGCAACCCAAATGCTTGAGGCGCTGCAAGGGGCGATACAAGATCGATCTCAACCGCAATTCGCCCCGCACAACTTTGCAACGGCGATCGCGGCTCCAAAATTTACCTTGCAAACTTTAAGACAAGAAGCTTTACTTGATCGGGTTGATCAACTTTCCGTAATTGAAGTCTTGCCTGAATGCGATCGCGATTTGTGCGAGTCGAGCTTGATCTTTTACAGCCAAGATCAAGCGATTTCCGCTCGATCGTATGCCAAGGGATTCTTTGATCGCCGTGCCGGAAAGATTCGGCGCAACGATGCCATTGCAGAACCCATTCAGGACTTAATCGTGCGATCGAGCGGATGTTTTGCGGTCACGGAGCGTTCAATTTATCGACTGTCAGACACGACTGCGCAGCGAGTGGCTCAATTTAATCACCCTTCTCGTATTGCGATCGACCCATCTGGCAAATGGATGGCTGTTGCAACACTCAACCAAAGCCAAGCTAAATTTTTCAGCATTTGGACATTACCACAGGCGCAGCTTGCCTGTCGTCCTGCACTTTGCGAACCGAGATCTGGCGAATTCATTGCGATCGCAGCCCTTCATACTCGACACATTGCACTCGTATCTAGAAAACTGGTATCTAGAGAACTCGGCTCCACCCGATTCGATTTCTTCAATCGACATGGAAAAGCGTTTGGGACGTTCAGCATTCCTCTACAAATTGAGCGAGTCTTTCCAACGAGGAAGGCTCATTTTCTAATTGCGATTGAAATAGGGTTTGAACGATCGCTTGTGTTGCTCCATCTCAAACCGTATCGCGTGATCCGAGTTGGAATTCTAATCACCCCAAAATTCGTCACTGCTTATCCTTGGGGAATTGTCGTGTGTGATGATCATCATTTAATTGCGCTCGACTACAATGGACAGCAAATTGGGCAGGCAGAACTTCCTGCGGGGATTTGCGCGATCGCGGCCCACGGAGAAACGGGCTTAGCCATTGCTACCTGGAATGCTGGACAAAGTACACTGTATACTTTGAATCTTGAAGTGATCCGCTCCGCAAGCTTGTAAGCTAGATCTGGTCTTCATTTCAGTTGGGTATGTCTTGGTTTACGTCGAGCCATTTGATAATGTTCGGTTGGTTGGTTGGATTTGCGATCGCGCATAGTGGGTTAGCTTCGTTGCGAATGATGGCAGAGCAGCGGATTGGAGCAAGATTTTACCGTGTGATTTTTGCGCTGGTGAGTTTAGGGATTGCCGTTCCGATGATGATTTACTTTTTTAATCATCGGTATGATGGGCTGCAACTCTGGAATGTGCAAGGCATTCCGGGCGTGAGTGAAGCCGTTTGGATCGGATCTGCGATTTCTTTTCTGTTTCTTTATCCCGCGACTTTTAATTTGTTAGAGATCGCAGCGATTCAAAAACCGCAAGTGCATTTATACGAAAGCGGAATAATTCGGATTTCGCGACATCCGCAAATGGTCGGACAAATCTTGTGGTGCATTACTCATACAGTATGGATAGGAACCAGTTTCATGGTTGTGACCTCGATCGGGTTAATTTTGCATCATTTATTTGGGGTGTGGAATGGCGATCGACGGTTAGCACTTCGGTATGGCGAAGCGTTTGAAGCCGTGAAAGCGAGAACCTCGATCGTTCCGTTTAGAGCGATTTTTTCGGGGAAGCAGAAACTGGATCTAAAAGAATTTTTACGTCCTGCATACCTCGGTGTGACTGCATTTACGCTATTGTTTTGGTGGCTTCATCCGATCGTCATTCGTGCATCTGGGAACGTACCCTGGTAGCATGATCCCAAGCGTTAGTAAAAAGCAAATAATTAATCATTCTGGAGAACTATGCAAGCAGGCATTAGCGAAGGGGCGTTTAAACAAGAAGTTCTTGAGTCTACGACACCTGTTCTTGTGCATTTCTGGGCACCCTGGTGTGGAATCTGTCGGTTGATTGAACCTTCGCTGAATTTGCTCCTGAAAGAATGGGGCACTCAGTTGAAATTAGTGGGTGTTAACGCAGACGAGAATTTGAAGCTCGCCAGTATGTATCGGATTACGACATTGCCGACGGTGCTTCTGTTTCAGGGCGGTCAGGTGCTATATCGGCTCGATTGCTATCAACGCCGTGAGGAGTTGAAGTCGATTCTCCAAGAAATTCTGGTTCCGGCAGCGAGCACGGCTCGGAAAATATAATTTTATTAGATAATATTTGCAAACGATCGTCTGGTTAGGCGATCGTTTTTTTTGTGAATCTGCGGCGAGTTCAAGCAGCTTTTGATTGCAGATATTGTTTCAGGCTCAATAACGTTGCGGTTTGTCCAAGATTGAGCGGAAGGAGAGAGATGCCTTCGATGCGCGATTGTACCCAGCCATCGCCCCACGCCCATTCGTGAAAGCCGTCAATGCCCTGGCTAAGCAGAAAGCGAACGCGATGAGGTTCACTCAATTCGACTTCGTGCTGGATCGTGACCAATCCGACTTGCCCTTTGAGTTTTACGCCAGGAGTCAGGGTTTCTGGATAGCCAATCGAGAAGCGCTCAAACCAGAGCCATTTTTGTAATTCGTTCACATCGGTCAACGCTTTAGTCAGCGTGGCTTCAGAAGCTTCGACTTCGATGCGGAGACTGCTCTGCTGAAAAGTACCAAACATAGACGATCGAGACTGAATGCGTGCTTTCTCACTGTAACGCTTTCCCAGAACGTAGCGAAGGGCTTTAAAATTGAAAAGGCAATTTGTTGGGAAATCTCATCATGAGTAGCGTTCTTGTAATTGGTGATTCGGAATTTGAAGCTGAGGTATTGAACGCCACTCAACCCGTTTTGGTTTATTTTTGGGCAGAGTGGTGCGGGCCTTGTCGGCTGATGGCTCCAGTAATTGAGACGATCGCGAAAGAATACGGCGATCGCTTAAAAGTGGTGAAAATGGAAGTCGATCCGAACCCCGAAAGCGTGAAAAAATTCAAAGTTGAAGGCGTTCCGGCGTTTCGCTTGATTCAGGATGGCGAAATGAAGCAATCGGCGGAAGGAGCAATGAACAAGCAGAAGATTGAGGAATTGCTGAACAAAGGATTAGTGACCGCTTAATTAAGGTTAGAAAAATGCAGTTTGCCAAACGCTTAGCCCCCCTGCAAATGAATGTTTTTGCAGATATGGATCGGGCAAAATCGAGAGCAAGAGCGGCGGGACGAGAGATTCTGGATCTGTCATTAGGATCTTCGGATTTGCCGACGGAGCCGCATGTGATTGAAGCGATCGCTCAGTCTCTCTATGATCCGTCTACCCATGGATATTTGCTCTTTCATGGGACAAAGGCATTTCGGCAAGCGGCGGCAGAGTGGTACACGAAGAAGTTTGGAGTCGCGGTTGATCCAGAAACTGAGGTTTTACCCCTCATCGGCTCCCAGGAAGGAACAGCCCATTTACCTTTGGCAATTTTGAATCCGGGTGATTTTGCGCTGCTGCTCGATCCAGGCTATCCCTCTCATGCAGGTGGGGTTTATTTGGCAAGTGGTCAGATTTATCCGATGCCGCTTTTGGCTGAGAATCAGTTTCTGCCTGTGTTCGAGGAGATTCCAGCAGAGGTTTTGGCGCAGTCTCGGATGATGGTGTTGAGCTATCCGCATAATCCAACGACTGCGATCGCGCCGTTGTCTTTCTTCCAAAAAGCGGTGCGATTCTGCCAAGAGCATGATCTGGTTTTGGTGCATGATTTTCCTTATGCAGATTTTTATCTGGGTAAGGAAACTATGCCTTCGGTGCTGCAAGCTGATCCAGATAAGACAGTTTCGATCGAGTTCTTTACTTTCTCGAAGTCTTACAAGATGGGCGGATTTCGGGTGGGATATGCGATCGGCAATTCAGAGTTAATTCTGGCGCTGCGACAAGTGAAAGCGGCGGTTGATTTTAATCAGTATCTTGGCATTTTGAATGGTGCAATTGCAGCGTTGCAAGGTGATCAAGCGGGGGTGCATCAAGCGGTTGAGATTTATCGGCATCGCCGGGATGTGTTTGTCGATCGCTTACATGAGATTGGGTGGCCTGTGCCGATGCCTGAAGCTGCAATGTATGTTTGGGCGAGGTTGCCGGAGCCTTGGGTAAAAGATTCGATCGACTTTGCGGTGAAGTTAGTTGAGGCGACGGGAGTTGCGGTTTCTCCAGGGGCGGGATTTGGCAAATCGGGAGAAGGGTATGTGCGGTTTGCGTTAGTGCATGAGCCGGAAATCTTGGTGAAAGCAGTCGATCGAATTGCGGGTTTTTTGCGACACTAGCAGCAGATTTAGTGCCAATAGGCGGAGGACTGAGAATAGAGCAGAAAGCATTTCGGGCTGTCTGCTGCATTTGAATTGTTAGACCACGCAAGCGTCAACCAAAATACGCTACTGACCGCGTCCTGGCTTACAATCTGCAAAACCCAACGCTTCTGAATCAAGAAAGCTTGCGATCGCCATTTCAACTACTGCTTCGATTGGATATTCAATTTCAGCAGCACGCGTTATGAGAGCGACACGAATTCGCTCCGGCAAGCGTCCTAAAATCACCTCTGCATCGGCGGGAGAAAGTCTCTCTTGAAGTTTGGCTTGCATGGCATCACCTTTCAGTCGGGATCTGGGCGTTGTAAGGGGGTTCGGTGGCTCTTAGAATTATGGCTTCTAGCTCCAATAGTAACGCTGGGTTTTCCCAATGAGAAATAACCTGTGCCGCAATCCGAACTTCCTCGTCATTGTATTTGTCAAGCCAAGCCCATAAAAAAGCTTTGTGCCCACCGCTAAAGCGACCCCGTAAACTCTTCGTTTTACCGACATAAAGCAACCCATCGTTTTTGTGCCGAATCGCATAAATACCGGGGCGTGCAGGAAGACTATTAAACTCACGGCTTAGTAGTTGGCACTGCTCAAAAGGAATAAAGGCGATCGCATCTAAAATTCTTCGGGCTTGAGCTTGCAACTCAAAGTCATTCGATGGCATAGAAATCAGAAATTTGACCGCACAAGATTATATCTCCCGATGTAATTAAAACTGCGAGAGTAATTGAAAATAGCTGTTTAGGACGCAGACAAGCCCCAACCGAAATTTAGCAGTCTAACGGTTCTGTTGAGGGGCTACTTATAGCTTTGGCAGCATATCAAGATTCTCAAGTAGCCCGCGCCCACAGCATTGTTAGGCTTTTTTCAATTAAAAATAATCAATGAGCAATTGTTCAGCTTCTTGGTGGCAAGACTTCATACTGAAACGTGACAGAGTCATCATAATCACCATTAGCATGAAACTCTCTTAAACTACGTACCCATAACATCACACCAAAATTTCTCCTAACATGGCTGTTTTCTATGGTTAGAGACAAAGCATTACTGTCTTGCCAATTAGGGTTGTGATGATACCCTGTTACAGTTAAAGCATACTGAAGATTATCACCTATGGGATCACTGGCTGTAATAATAAACTCGATAAAATCTCCTGGTCGTAATCTACAAAAATGATTACTCTGATTTGTCTGTCCATACGTCCATATATTTCCGAGGTTATCACGAGCACTTTCAATTCTTGGAAAGTAATCTTCACTAGTTTCCATTTTGCTTCTATACCGAATAAGACGTGTTCTAATTTCCCCAGCGATACCCAACGCAAGGTTTTTTTGGTGCGGTAAAAGTTCTCTTCTATGTGCATCTGGGTCGCGCAGTTTTTCCATTTCAGTCAACCAAACTTCCATCGTCTTCCAATCTCCGAAAACAGGAGAAAAATCTAACGGCCAGTGCTTTTTAAGTATCGTTTTAAGATCATAGAAGTCAGCATAGTAAATCAATCGCTCTTCTACTACTCCTGATACTTGTCGTTTCTCTTCAGTCCGCTTTCTTTCTCTCCAAGCCGTAATTCTCTGTTCTGATACTCCGCATTTTTCAGCCCAATCATCTCCAAAGCGCTTACTTAATACTGTTGCAATAAAATCACGTAATGAGTTTTCTGTATCTTTTAGTGCTTGAGTTAGATCCATATTTAGTAGGACGAAGCGACTGATTTTACTTTAAACCCTAACAAAGAGTTTGAAATCACTGATCTGCAGGAATGGTAGAGGTCTAACAGTTGTTTAGACTGACTCTTTCTGTCTAATTACTTAGAGTAGGACGTTAGACCGAAAATCGTCGGTCTAACATTCCTCTGGAGCGATTTAGGCTACTGAGAGTCGGTATCACATTAATCTAAATTGGGGAGTTAGATCAACTGTTTCTGCCTAATTCTGACTTTTGGAACATTAGATGTTTGCGAAGCCAGCCTAAGATATGTTCACTAGTGTTCCTAGATCTGTTTCAATCGGTATCCTACTCCGTGAACAGTTTCAATCAAATCCTCAGGTGCACCTGCATTTCTGAGCTTTTGACGCAAACTCTTGATATGGGATTTGACGGTTTCTTCAGTGGGTGGATCTTGAAGTGACCAAATTCGATCGATAATTCCTGAGCGGCTCAGCACCTTTCGTCCACTAGAGACAAGCAACTCTAACAATGCATACTCTTTCGGGGTGAGCGTCAGCGGTGCATTGGCATAATTTACTTCATACGTGCTTGAATCGATTTGTAAGTCGCCCCAGATCAGTTTCGGATTTGGGCTACTGGTTCCGCGCCGAAGTAAGGCACGAACTCGCGCCATCAGTTCCTCAATATCAAACGGCTTAACCATATAGTCATCTGCGCCTGCATCAAGCCCTAAGATCTTGTCGGCGATCGTATCTCGTGCGGTCAACATTAAGACCGGGGTCGTTCCATTCTCATTGAGTGCCCCGCGTAGACGTTTGCATAAGCTAATGCCATCTAATTTTGGCAAGGTGACATCTAAGACGATCAGGTCATATACCAAAGAATTTAGCCAATCCCAGGCAGACTCACCATCTTTCACAACATCTACTGAGTAAGCGCGATCGCTCAGAGTTTCGGTGAGAATCTCTGCTAAATGCTGGTCATCTTCAACGACTAAAATACGCATATCGACAGGAAAGCTTGCATGATCGTTACTGTAATCAATCTAGCTGCACACAATAGTTAATTTTTCCTGCTATTTTTGCGGATAAACGGCTCGATCTGAAAAATTAGAAAATATGACTTTCTTAAATTCATCAGAACGAAACTGGCTCGTTGCAGGCTTTGGATTGCTGCTTGTGATTCTTTGTATCAGCAGTTTAATCTCATATCAAAATGTAAATCAACTAGTGGAAAGCAGTCACAAGTCTCAGCAAACTTATGAAGTGATTAAAAATTTAGATGAAGTGTTTGCAGAAATTACGAGCGCAGAATCTGCTCGGCGCGGATATATTTATCTAGGAAATCGCAGCGAATTCAATCGATATAAATCTGCTATTGATCGGATTCCAGTGAAGCTGAACCAGTTGCATCAGCAGTTTTTGCTAGAGCCAAAAGAATTTTCAAGTTATCAAGAGCTACAAAAAATAGTCTTACAGCGAGTTGAGCTTTTAAACGAATCGATCGCGCTGTACGACATCAATCAAACTGCATTGATGCAGCAAAGCATTTTAACGAGTCGAAGTATTGCTTTGAGAGAACGAATCCACACTGTAATTTCCCAACTTTCTCAGCAAAAGCAGACAGAGTTAAAACAATCAATTGAGCAATCAAAACAAAGTATTCAGACGCGAAAAGTGATCGAAGTTTGGATGATGATTGCTGGATTTATGGCAATTTTTATCTGCTTTGCGGCTTTGTATAGTCAGGTCACTCAACGGCATCAAGCAGAATATCTAAAGCAGAAATTGATGCAGCAGAAGGAAATCAGCGATCTGAAAACTCATTTTTTCTCGATGGTTTCTCATGAATTTCGCACCCCGCTGAGTGTCGTTTTAGGATCAGTTCAATTGCTGATTAAAGGGAATTCAGATTGGAGTGAAGCCCGGCGATTGAAAAATCTCGATCGAATTCAATCTGCTGCAAAATCAATGCAGCAACTATTTATCGATGTGCTGACCTTAACTAGAGCAGATGCAGGAAAACTAGAGTGCAATCCAGAAACGATCGATCTAGAAGCATTTTGCTTGAATCTCGTGGAAGATTTTGAGATTTCGACGAATCACGTGATCCACTTTCAAACGCAAGGAAAATATACTCATGCCAATTTGGATGAGCGATTGTTGTATTCGATTTTGAGTAATTTGCTGGCGAATGCGATCAAGTATTCTGAGCCAGGCAGTAGTGTTTTATTACTGCTTGATGGAACCAGCGATCGCATTCGATTTCAAGTCAAAGATCAAGGAATTGGAATTCCTTTAGAAGATCAGCCAAGAATTTGCGAGCCTTTTTATCGGGGTCAAAATCTAAACTATGCAGCCGGAACAGGTTTAGGTTTAGCAGTCGTTAAAAAGTGTGTGGAGTTACAGCAGGGCGTGATGACGATTGAAAGCGAAAAAGGTCAAGGCACGACTGTCACGATCGAACTGGCTCGCCATCTTCTAACCAAAGACAACCGTTCGATTTCCATACACCAAAACGCGATTTTGTAGATGTAGTCGAACAGCTCTTGCAAGCACAATTCGCTCTAAATCTTTTCCTTTGCGAATGAGATCTTTGACATCATCTCGATGGCTGACTCTGACCACATCTTGTTCAATGATTGGACCTTCATCGAGATCTTTAGTTACATAATGTGCCGTCGCTCCAATGATTTTTACCCCTCGTTCAAAAGCTCTTTGATAAGGGTTCGCGCCTGCAAATGCAGGTAGAAATGAGTGATGAATATTAATCACATTCGAGAATTTTGAGACAAAATCTGCACTCAAAACTTGCATATATTTTGCCAAGATAACTAAATCAATCTTGTATTGTTCTAAGAGTTCTAATTGTTTTGCTTCTTGCTCGAGTTTTGTTTCTTTGGTGATGGGAATGTGATGGAAATCAATCTCAAATTGTTTCGCGATCGCTCCTAGTTCTTCATGATTGCTGATAATGACTGGAATTTCCGCTTTGAATTCTCCCGATCTCTGTCGCCAGAGTAAGTCATACAAACAATGATCTTGCTTGCTCACCCAAATCGCAATGCGCGGCACGGCATCTGAGAAATGTAATTTCCAACTCGCATTCAAAGGAGTTGCGACGGCTTGAAACGCAGGCTCAATCACCTCACGCGGTAAATGAAATCCTTCAAGTTGCCATTCGATTCGATTGAGAAATAATCCGGCTGAAAAGTCAGTATGTTGATCAGCGTGAATAATATTTCCGCCATTTGAGTAGATAAAGTTTGCGAGCTTTGCAACTAAGCCTTTTTGATCAGGGCAGGAAATTAACAGGGTTGCGGTTGGAGTGTTCATTTGGGAGAGGGAGAAGCACTAGGGCTGATAGAGGGAATAGCTTTCGGTTTGGGTTTATCGCGTTTCCATTCTATTAAAGGTCGATCAACTGCATTTTGGAAGTTGATCGGAATGAGTAGAACGGAGAGATCTTGATTGTCAGGCGGATCAACTAAGGCATACAAGAAATTTCGATTAAAGTTTGGTTTACCGATGACTAAGCGATGATTTTGCTGATTGTTTAGTTTTACTTCAACCGTTGCAGAAGGTTGATCTAAACCGAATTCTGGCTTTTTAGCAGGGGGAACGGTAAAGGTGCGATCGCTTTTCCCTGTTGCAAGCAGATTGAGAAGAAAAGCCACTGCACCTTCATCTGCGGGGGCGACTTCTGGCTTTTTCAATGTCCAATTGCCTGCTTTCTCAAAGACAAGGGTTTGTTTTGGAGTCTGCACCGTGAACGCTTGAACGTCTTGTTCTTTGAAGTTAAAAAGCGGCTTCTCGTCGGACTGGGCTTGATCGACTTGAGGCGGCTTTTTCGACTCGGTGTAATAAACATATCCACCTAGTGCCAAAGCAGCAAAGACGAGAGCGATCGAAGTGCGCTGAAATTTCATAGAAAGCAACAAATCACCGCAGCTATTTTAGAGGATTTCGCGACGAGGACGACTCGGTTAGAATTGAGTCAGGCATTTGGAGGGTAAGAAAATGACTCAAGCAACTGATTTAAAGCAAGTCGTTGAACATCGGATTACCCAAATTATTGATCAGCTTCAGAAAGCCCATCCTTTTCTTCAAGATCTCGATCGCACTCAACAGATTCGCGAACATACGGATGAACTGTTAGAACTTTGGCAACCGCAACAGATTCTAGAGATTCCACAAGAAGAGTTGGTTAGCATTGTTCAAGATATTATGGTCATGAATAGTGTTGCAGGAATGCTCAACGATTTGACACCAGCGCAGATGCAAATGTTTGATGAAGCGGTGAAGCGTGGAAATTAGAGATGGGTTACTTGCTGGATACAAATATTATCACCGTGATTTTGAAAGAAAACCAGCAAGCGATGCGTCAATTCAGACGCGCAAGGCAATCTCGCTCAAGGCTTTGTATTAGCTGTATGAGCTACTACGAAATCAAGCGCGGTCTTATCTATTCCAATGCAACTCGCCAGCTATCAAATTTTAAAACTTTTTGTTTATCAGTCGAAATCTTGCTGATTGATGATCTCGAAATCATTGAAACTGCTTCGAGAATCCATGCTGATTTGCGCAGACGGGGTAGACCGATTCAAGATGCAGATATTTTGATCGCGGCAACTGCGATCGTGAATTCTTTAACCGTTGTTTCTAATGATGCCGATTTGCAGAATGTGCAGTCGTTAAATCTAGAAAACTGGCTTTAAATTTATCGAATCCAAGCCTCGGCTTGCCTAAAAACATCTAGAAATTGACCAAATCCTTCTCGAAGTTGCGGCAGATATCGTGCAGCAAAAATGCCGCCGAGAAAGCCAAACAGATGCTCTTCCCAGGAAATGCGCTGATAGATGGGAAGCAAACCCCAAAGATATTTGCTGTGAAAAAAGGCGGTGAACACTAAGAGGAGAACGGTTGGGATATTGCGCTCGAAGAATGCCAAAGACATTAAAAAACCTAAATACCCAAACGTTACGCCACTTGCACCAATATGATTGGTGCGATCGCGCCCAAGCAACCAGGTTCCGAATCCGCTTGTTAACGCAACAGTGAACGTGACGGCTCCAAAATTCTCAGGGTTTTGCAATAAAATCAGTCCACCGTAAGTGATAAACGCGATCGTATTGCTTTCTAAATGTCCCCAACTGCCATGCAAAAACGGAGCAAACAGCACACCCCATAATCCAGGCAATTGCCGGGGACGAATCCCTAAGTTATTCAAAGACTTTGCGAAAAATCCAAAATTGATCACCGCCACAATCCAAGCGATCGCGACTAAATATCCAAGAATTTTGGCGCGTTCTACCCAGTTGAGTACCGCAGTTTGGCTAAAATCAGTCATACGCAAATCAGAATTCGCAAATTCTCACATTCACCCTTTTATACATGCAAACTGCATCTCTTCTGGAAATCGCGAAGACTTATCTGCGAGAAACGATTCAACCGATCGCCAATCAGCTTGATGAAGAGGTCGAAGCATTGCGATCGGCATTACAAGGATTAGGCGATCGTCAACTGCTGGCGCTGAGAGTTCCTAAACTTTATAACGGCGCAGAATTAGACGTTTCTGCGTTTCACTCCTTTCAAACTCAAACGGCTCGATTTTCTGGTGCGCTCGCCTTTCTCCAAACGCAACATCAAAGTGCTGGAGCAATTTTATCGAAAAGCGAGAATGAAGCGTTGAAGCAAGCTTACTTACCGAAGATGGGAACAGGTGAGAAGCTTGTGGGAATTGGGTTTTCACATTTACGGCGATCGAATCATCCGCCGCTTCAAGCGATCGAGACGGCTCATGGGTATGAGATTCACGGTCATATTCCCTGGATCACCGGATTCGGCTTGTTTGAATCGGCGCTGATTGCAGCCGTTTTGCCCAATGGTCAAGCGGTTTACGGCATGATTCCGTTTACGAATACCGATACTCAGGGTTCAATTCGATTGAGTGAACCGATGCAGCTAGCGGCAATGAGTTCGACGAATACGGTAACGGCAGAATTGAGAAAGTGGCATCTTGCAGCTTCAGATGTGGCATTTGTAGCGGAAGCAGGGGCGATTTTGAAGCAAGATCGCGTGAATGTGCTTAATCACAGTTTCTTTTCACTCGGGTGTGCTCAGGCTGGATTAGATATTCTCAAAGCGGCGATCGAAACTAAATCAGAGCTAGCGATCTCACCTGCCTATGCCGCGCTTTTCGAGGAATGGCAACGCTGTCAGCACTTGATTACTACGGCTCAAGATCAAAGCTTCGAGGAACGGCTAAAATTGCGAGCTTGGGCGATCGAACTCGCAACAAAGTGCGCTCATGCCGCCGTTGTAGCTTCGAGTGGAGCGGCAAATTCTAAAGGACATCCAGCCCAGAGAGTTTATCGAGAAGCATTAGTGTTCTCTGTTTCGGGGCAGACGGCAGCCGTCTTAGAGGCAACGTTGGATCGCATCACACGATTGCATGAGATTGATCAGCGAGCGTAATATATCGGCGAGCCAGATCTGAGAAGACGGTATCCGTAAGAATGGTTTCTTCGAGTTTGACTCCGAGAATTCGGGCGTTACTGAGATCCGATCGCGTTAAATTTGCGCGGCTCAGATTTGTCCATTGCAAGTTTGCGCCATAGAGAAAGGCAGCTTCTAAGTTTGCTCCCGTCAGATTTGCACCTGAGAGATTCGCTCCATGCAGACGGGCATTTCTAAAATTTGAGAGCGATAACGACGCACCCTCCAAATTTGCACCACTAAGTTTTGCTTCGCTGAGGTTGATTCCCGTGAGATCGATACCGCTGAGATCGGCTCCATTTAAGAAGGCTTCGGCAAGGTTGGTATCGCTGAGAAACGCGTTTTTGAGCGATGCACCGCTGAGTTTTGCAGCTTGCAGATTTGCCCAGTTGAGGTTTGCGCCATCAAGCTTAGCTCCGCGCAGATTGGCTCCGATCAGCTTCGTGCCGCAGAGATTCGCTCGTTCCAAGATAGCGCTACGAAGGTTCGCATGGCTGAGATCGGCTCCACTTAGCCGCGATCGCGTAAAGTCAGATTTGACCAGAAATGCGCCATTCAAGCGAGCTTTCGTCAAATCGGTATCGGTAAAATTGCCTTCAGTGAGTTTGACAAACTGGAAATTTGCCCAGTTGAGAAAAGCGCCTTTAAGGTTGGCTTTCATTAAGAACGATCGACTGAAGTTTGCACCAGTAAGGTTGGCGTTTTCCAAATTGATATCGACAAGGGTGAGATTGCTGAGGTCTGCATTCCTGAGATTGACTCCAGAGAAATCTCGATCGCCGTATTCATATCGTCGGAGTAGCTCGCTGACTTCCATGTCTGCTTCCAATCTTAAGATTCTCTTCAGCTTATGCGGTTTATCTAAAATTGCGCGGAGATAGAAACAGAATGAAACGGTTGCTTACTAAAGTTCATATCGAGATTGAATTCAAAAAATCCCCAGCAGCAGGATTTATAAGTTAACTGGTAGTATCGATCGCACAAGAGTTAGTGTTGTGTTTTATGAAGCTGAAAATAGCTTTACCGATCGCAATTTTCAGCGCTGGATTGATGGGATGTGCGCCTGCGCCGATTGGGCTTTGGAGTCTGGCTTGGATCGCGTTGGCTCCCTTGTGGGTCGTGACGGTCAAGACTCGATCGAGAAAGCCTGCCCTTCTTTGGGGAATTGTCTATCACGGCTTTGCGCTGCATTGGATTACGGGCTTGCATCCGTTGATGTGGCTCGGAATTCCGTGGATTGCCAGTGTGGCGGTCGTCGCATTCGCTTGGACATTTATTACAGGATGGGGAGCGCTGTGTGTAGGGCTGTGGGCGTGGGGCGTGAGAACGCTTAAAGCTCCAATGTTGCGAATTCTCATCGGGGTCGCGCTCTGGTGTGGGCTAGAAACGGTGCGACAGTGGAGCGCTCTCGATTGGACATCGCTCGCTTATACGCAGAGTCCAGCGAATCTAATTATTTTACATTTGGGAAGAATTTCAGGGACTTTGACTGTCACCGCCGCGATCGTGCTGGTGAATGGATTGCTTGCAGAGGCTTGGTTAGCTAAAGAGAAACGTCTGTATGGAATTGCCATTGCGAGTTTTCTTGGGCTGCATCTGATCGGATTTGGACTTTATCAAAGCGAGATCGTACAGAACCCGGAAGCCAAACTTACCGCAGGCATTGTGCAAGGCAATGTGCCAACGCGAGTCAAACTTTTTGCAGAAGGGTTGAAAAAAGCATTAGACGGCTATTCTTCAGGCTATCGAACTCTTTCAGATCAAAATGCTGATTTTGTCGTCACGCCAGAAGGAGCATTGCCGTTTTTGTGGCAAGGGCAGAATTTGAAAAATAGCGTCAATCAAGCGATCGCGGACAAGAAAACGCTTGCATTGATTGGCACATTTTTTCCAGAGGGCACGCAATATACCCAAAGCTTGATCGCGATCGACCAAGGCAACACGATCGCTCGATACAACAAAATCAAATTAGTTCCTTTGGGCGAATATATGCCGTTTGAGGAAGTTCTCGGGCGGTTATCGCCGATTGAATCCTCGATGTCGCCGGGAGACTTTAATCAAGACTTTCAAACGCCATTAGGACGAATCGCGATCGGGATTTGCTTCGATTCTGCGTTTTCAGAAGTGTTTCGCCGTCAGGTGGCAAAAGGCGCGCAGTTTTTGATCACTGCCTCGAATTTAGATCCTTACAGCACCGTACTCATGGCACAACATGAAGCACATGATGTGATTCGAGCGATCGAAACTGATCGGTGGGCAGTGCGGGTAACGAACACAGGATACTCCGGCATTGTTGATCCACATGGTCGGGTGCAATGGCGATCGCACCCGAATCAATATGCAGTTCACGCAGACACCATTTATCGCCAGCAAACCCAGACTTTGTATGTGAAATGGGGCGATTGGCTGACTCCGACTCTACTAGGAGCGAGCGTTACGTTGCTGTTCTTCGTAGGTCGTAATCAGCGATAGATCTTGAGGGTTAATACTCGGCTCTAAGCTGATTAAATCGATAATATTTTTCAGCATCGTTTCACAGATTGCATCGAGGGGTAAATCATTTGGATCGCGTCCAAATGGATTTTCAATTTCAATGCCGATCGCTTCAATTCCAAACAACGTAAAGCTAATTAGCACAACCACTGGAGCCGTCCACCAGCCTAAATTTCCCACCATTTGAAAGGGCAAAGATAGGCAATAGAGCAAAATTAACTGTTTGAGGTGAATCGCATAGGCGATCGGCATCGGGGTTTTGAGAATTCGCTCACATGCGCCTAAACAATCGACTAATCCGTTCAAGAGCAATTGCATCTCAACGAGTTGATGAATTTTGACACGATCGTGCTGATGCTGTAATTGCAAATAATCGCCAATCCAAAACGCAACTCTCAAAGGTGGATTCGTCACCGTTTTCAGTTTTGAAACATGCTCAGGAGTTAATAAACTTTCTAACTCTGAGTCTGCAAGTTCTTGGCGAAGATGTGCTTTTGTGGTTACTGCAAAAGCAACTAACAAATGCAGAGCTTCAATTTTTTCGATACGATCGCGCTCTGTTTTCTCGCACACGGTCACCCAGATTTGTCGAGCGAGATTTCGGGTATCGTTGACCAATTTTCCCCAAGCTTTTCTGCCTTCCCAAAAGCGATCGTAGGCTGTATTAGTACGAAACACTAAGAGCAAGCCTAAGACAATATTAGGAATTAAACTCGCTAAGGCAGGAACTGAAACCGGAATCCCTTGACCAAATGCAATCGAGACAATTAGCCCAAAAAAACCGCAAAAGAGCGATCGCGGTAAAACATCTAAAACAACTGAGCCTTTCAGTTGAAGTGCCGTTCGCAGCCAACGCTGTTTTTCAAAACTCATACATTCGATCGCATTGCAACCGCTTCATAATACTTGACCATTTGCGATCTTAACGACGGACTGTTCCCGTAAATCCAGCCGCTTTGAACTGTAAAAGCTTTAACGGCAAAGGCTGACTCTCTGGCACATTAATCGGAAATTCAAATTCACTGACTCCAGGTGGCACTTCTGGAATTGAACCTAAGCGAGTCCGATTTTCAATAATCGGATCTTCATTCGCATCGTAAATCCGTCCAAAAATATCTGCGTTGACGATCAATTTATTGGTCGGATTGGTTGCCTTGCCAAACACCATAAAACAGCGCGCCGATTGAGGTACACCGCCCGCTGTAATCGCTCCTTTGGCTAAATCCTCGGGACATTCTCGATACGATACATCTGAGAGTTTAATCTGCACCAATGCCCACGCATCGAATGTCCCCAACAGCCAAATACATGCTGCCAGGAGGATTGCAACCATCGATCGCATTCTCATAACTCAACTATTCCAGATGTGATACAGGCTCAAGTTTAGCGCACTAGTCGTTCACCATAATCAATTTGTTAGCTGGCTTCGTTCTAGCTGGTAGGGGCGTTATTTGGAAATGCAGAGTTAGATATGAAGCTCAAGTTGCTTGCGTACATAGTTGGCATAAGAATGTATCATTTGAGTCGTTGAGTGGGCGGATTTATGGACGATCAGGATATAGCATTCGCGTACTAGCAAGCCAAGGCGTGTCTTCTGGTCAGTTTGATATCGAGTAAGCTGTAAGTGTGATTGCTTGAAAAGAGGTACACGACATGACATTAGCTGATTTGCTTCCTGATGCAAGACGACTCTCTGCCGCAGAAAAACTTAAGCTGATTCGGATTCTAGCTGAGGATTTGGAGATGACTGAGCAGATTGCGCCATTAGAACCCTTCAAAACCTATGACTTGCCAACTCCATATGATTGCTATGGCGCGGGTGCAGTTTTGATGGAGGCTTTCAAGCAGCCAGATGCAAGTCAGCAATAGTGTATGCGATTCAAATATTCAACCAACAGTCCAGTTCAAAATGAGTTTGATAGTTTGCCGAGACTTCCATTATTGCTCCATCGAGAAGCTCGGAGCGTTGAAGCAGTCGGTCTCGTAGATAGCGGAGCAACAGTTAATGTCTTATCCTATGAACTCGGTCTTCAATTGGGGGGAGTTTGGGACGATCGCAGAGCCATTATTCAGTTAGCAGGGAATCTCAGTAATCAGCCAGCGATGCCTTTTTCTGCGATTGCCCAAATCGGTGAATTTCAACCCGTTGAATTACTCTTCGCATGGGTGAAGCGCCCAAACACTCCGTTAATCTTGGGACAGACAAACTTCTTTCTTGAATTTGATGTTTGCTTCTACCGCTCCAAGATGGAGTTTGAAGTCAATCCAAAATCCTAGTGGCTAGCCAGCTAACCATTCTGTTAGAGCGGCAAAAAATTCTCCTCGCTTCGTTTCAGTCATACTTGCCGCCACTCAACAGAACCGATAGGGAGATGGAGGAGTGGGGGAATAGGGAGCTTTCTGTGCCTGGGTTTGCCCTATTCCTCCACTTCGCAAGATTGCAGTCAACTACTCCTCTTGAGATTCGCTCGGCGGTTCATCTTTTGGTGCAGTCGAGCTATGGATTTGTGTCGCTGCTGGCAGCTTTTGTAACTCTGGAGGGGTGGGTTCGAGCAGTTCTGCTTCGATTTCGTCTTTGCGCCAGCGATCGAGGATGTCCCGCACTAATGCCTCACGCACCCAAATCTGACCCACAATCACAAGCGGAATGGCTAAAAACAAGCCAAGAAAGCCAAAGAAAACCGTGAATACAACTTGTGACATCAACGTTACCGCAGGTAAAATTGCCACCTGACGCGACATCACAAACGGAACGAGTAAATACTGCTCTAATTGCTGAATCACAATGTACAGTACTAGCACGGCAACGGCTTTCCAGGGCGCATCGAGTAATGCCACTGCCATTGGTGGAATCACACTTAAAACAGGACCCACATTCGGAATTGCTTCCAACAATCCGGCTAAAAGCGCATTGGCTAATACCAGCGGTACACCTAAAATCAGCAGCGCGATTCCGCTGACTAGACCGATCACAATCATATTGATCATGATCCCAATTACCCAATTGACCAATGAAACTTCGCACATTGACAGAATTTGATCTGCCCGTCTCCGATAAAACGACGGAAATAGTGCGATGAATCCTCGTCGATAAGATTGAGGATCAATCAGCAACATAACGGTCAGAATCAAGATCAATAGAATATTCAACAGAACGTTGAATGTGTTCGAGAAGAATGAAAAGAAGTTACTGAGTAACCGCGCTACAAGCGGTTGACCCTGACGGATCAAATCTTCTACATCCGGGATATATTGCGCCATTCCTCCAGGAAGCGTGTTCTGCATTTGTTGCGCCCAGATCTGAACGCGATCGAGTCCCCGGGGCACAATTTCTACTAACTGCTGGAACTGTGCAATAAACGGCGGCACAATCAGCGCGACGAAAAAGATCGCCGCAGTCAATAAGGTCACAATTGCAATGAGAACAGCTCCGCCTCGCTTGATTTTGAAGCGCTGCAATGTATTGACAAAACTATTTAATGCGGTCGCAAACACAACTGCTGCATAGACGAGCAGTAAAACCTGTCGCATCTCCCACAGCACATAGAGGGAAATCGCTAATGCTAGAAATCCGACCCACTTGCCAAGTCCCACAATTTCTCACCCCTAACACGAGCAAACTAATCGAGTTTAGCTGCTCTGGTCGTATGTGAGTCTGATTTTTTAAACTTCATTACGGGAGGGGGGATGGATTTTTTGACGTAGGGCGATCCTGAATTTGGTGGGGAGTGGGGAGTGGGAAGTGGTTTTGACATTTACAACTTAAGGAAGGCAGGTTGATTCTCAGTCAGGTATTTGACATACACTCGATCTCATCGGGCAGTTTCAACGCCTGTTGCGGGTTGATAACCATTTTTTTCGTAGAGTTGAACGGCTTCTTTTAAAACACTCGCGGTTTCGATCCAAATTTGTTCAAAGCCTTTTTGAGCGATCGCGTTTTCCAATTCGCTCAATAAAAACTTTCCTAATCCCACTCCTCGCGCCTCGGGTCGCAAGTACATTTTGCGAATTTCAACCGCATTTTTGCCTCTAGAAATTGGATAATAAGCTGCCGTTCCCACCAGTTGAAGATTGCGCTCAACGACCCAGAATTCGCCACTCTGATAAAAAGTTTCGACTTCTAAGACATCGAGATCGGCTCCTTCGGGTTCCTGAATCAGTCCATACTCTGCCAACACTGAGCCAATCAGGTTGAAAGCAGCCATGCGATCGTGCGACTGCCATGCTCGAATCAGAAAGTCTTGATACTGCATTAGCTATGAATTCTGGGCTGGGGGTATAACGTCGAGAGAATTTGACTTTCGATGGCTCCGAGTTCTTCGAGGCGTTGAGTGATCAGCGATCGCTCAAAGTATGTATCCGCTAATGTCCAATACACCCCATAATGTCGAGCTTCAGAAGCCATTAAGGCTCGGTAAAATTTCGCTAATTCTTGATCCTCGCAATGCGTGGCGAGAAGTCCCAACCGCTCATGACTCCGAGCTTCGATCAAGCCAGAAACCAAGAGAGAATCTAACATGCGATCGGGTTCTTCGCGGCGAATTTGTTTGTTCAAACTTGCACCGTAAGGCGGCGGTGCAAGCGGGGCAAGCGGAATGTTGCGACGCTCTAAAATTTGGTTGACTTGCTCAAAGTGTTCGAGTTCTTCTTGAGCGATAGCGGTTAGCATCCGCACTAATTTTGCACTGGAAGGATAGCGAAACATTAAATTCAACGCAACTCCAGCCGCTTTCCGCTCGCAGTGAGAATGATCTAGCAAAATTGTGTTTAGATTAGCCAAGGCTTGCTCGACCCAAGCAGAACTTGTCGGCTGTTGCAAAAAGCGAATCGTCGGCAAAGAAGAAACCACGGAAACTCTCATGATTTGGTTGGCATTTGCAATTCTAACGGCTTTTTTTGAGTCTTTGAAGGATGTTTCGAGTAAATACAGTCTGAGAAACTTAGATGTTTACATCGTGGCTTGGACTGCCAATATCTTTGCTGTTCTTTTTCTGATTCCCTTACTATTTGCGGCTGGTATCCCAAAAGTTGAGCCTGGATTTTGGGTTGCATTGCTGATCGGTGGAACGTTGAATGTCATTTCTTTTACGCTTTACATTCGCGCAATTCAAATCGCAGATTTATCGCTAACGGTTCCATTAGTGACGCTGACTCCATTATTTTTGCTAGTCACGTCGCCGTTAATTGTGCAGGAAAATCCAACCTTCGCCGATGCGATCGGAATTGCTCTGATCGTGATTGGCTCTTATGTTTTGAACTTACGCGAGCGCAAGAAAGGCTACTTTGCGCCCCTAAAAGCACTGCTGAAAAACAAAGGCAGCCGATTCATGTTGATGGTTGCCTTTATCTGGAGTATTACGTCTAATTTCGATAAGGTTGGAGTCGTCAATTCCTCCCCGCTCTTTTGGTCAACAGCACTTTATGCTTATTTAGCAGTCGGCATGTTTCCGATCGCGCTGTTCAATTCCCGCCACAAGTTCAAGCAGATTTTGCCAAATTTGCAGCCGCTGATGTTGATTGGGTTCTTTCATGCGATCGCAATTACATTTCAGATGATCGCGGTAACTTATACTTTGGTCACGCAAGTCATTGCGATCAAACGGATGAGTGCGCTCATCAGTGTGCTATTTGGGCATTTCCTATTTCGAGAAACAGGTTTAAAAGAGCGGCTCGGTGGAGCCGCAATTATGGTATTCGGCGTAATTGTGTTGACGTTGTTCTAAAAAGTTGTCTGGTTCTCTTACGTTAAAGTTCGATCACACGGAATTTCTGATTTAATCGGTTCCTCCCCAACTCCAGGTTGGATTGCCATTTCGCACTGATTTCTGCAAGATCACCGTTGTGAAGTCGTTGGCATCTGCCTGTCCAGTCATATCAAGGATCAGGTAAACCTTTCCATTCATGAAGCGGAGGCGCAGATAAGAATGTCCTTGATAAGCTTCATTGCCAATACGAGTGATGCCAGCCGTTGCGGTGCATTTGCTGTACTTAGGTTTGAGTTTGCCGACCCAAGTGACACTATAATCGTCAGTCGCAGCGATCGTCATGTTCTCTGCGATCGCCTTAAAGTTTGCTGACCCATCGATCGTATAACCTCCCTCACGATAGGGTCGCGGAGTTTCTGTCAACGTCACCTTATCAGGACAGATCGCGCCAGTATCGTTTGCTGTAAGGACTCGCATTTCAACATTGGCGGCGCTGGCTGGAACGGCTGAGAAAATAGATAAAGCAACAATTCCTAAACCCAATCGAGCAATATTCGATCGCATAAAATAGCTCAGTTTTTGCATTGTAGTGGTTCCGTTAAATACACCACCGCTAGAGCAATTTCCTGAATTCAAAACGCACAGTTCGTCCTTATGCGATCGCAAAATCTGTATATTGCCGAACGTCTGGTGGCTGAAACCCTAGAACAATATCTGTAGCTGGAATACCTGCTGCCAGTAAATCATCTACAACACACAAATCTGTCCAATCTTCTTCCACCCAAACCTTGTCATTCTTGATCCGGAGATACATTGTGATGTGACGCACTCTGTTTTTGTTCTGCCAGCCCGATCTCAACCAAAGATATTGATCCCGCACCTCGTCAAATGCCAACAAGCTTTCAACTTCATCATCAGGAGAATGTGGAGTTAGATTTTGATAGCTTGTCAAAATTTGCTGAATAATCTTGCGATACTCAATCAGCTTGTCCATCGCACAATAACCTCATTTGCAGTATCGATCACGATCAAGAGAATTTGGTTCTGCTCAATTATGGTTTGAACGGCTTTGAACTGAAAGAAACTATTGAAAATTTCTTCACGAATTGCAAGATAAACTTGCCGTTCTGGGTCAGTAAGACTTAGAAAACTACGATAGATAATGTACTGCCCCAGTGCAACCTCCAGATCTCGAACTGGCGAAGGACTAATAAAACTTTTAACTTCAACTGCAATTTTTCTAGCATTTCGTTCAGCCGCAAAGAGCTTCGTTGCTGCCATATCTGCATAGACTTGGATCTCTTCGTATTCGATCGTAAGAGGATCTCTTGTAATCATCCAACCATCTTTGCTCAGTGCATTTTTCATGGCATCGTGATACAAGTCTTTCGCAGGCATAGCAATCTTGAAATTTAGATAGAACTGAATCAGATCCGGCAACAGGCTCAATAAAAGCGCGATCGCTCCTTTGCAGAAACGATCGCGCTTTTTGGTTTAGAGACTGAGATTAGTAATCGAAGTCGCCCATGCCGCCACCAGCGCCAGCACCAGCCGCAGCACCATCTTTCGGCTCAGGCTTGTCTACAACGATACACTCGGTCGTCAAGACCATTGCCGCGATCGATGCAGCATTTTGCAATGCAGAGCGAGTTACTTTCGCAGGGTCAACGATACCAGCAGCCAGCATGTCAACGAATTCACCCGATGCAGCATTGTAGCCAACATTGAATTCTTTCTCTTTCACACGCTCAGCAATCACCGCACCGTTTTGACCTGCGTTTTCAGCAATTCTCTTCAGAGGAGCAGTCAACGCACGAGCCACGATTTGAGCACCGATCAACTCTTCGCCGCTGAGGTTGCTAGAAGCCCAGCTTTCGAGTTCAGGAGCCAAGTGAGCCAAGGTTGTACCACCACCAGGAACGATACCTTCTTCAACAGCAGCTTTGGTTGCGTTGATAGCATCTTCCAAGCGAAGTTTGCGATCCTTCATTTCGGTTTCGGTTGCAGCACCGACTTTAATCACTGCAACACCACCTGCCAACTTAGCCAAGCGCTCTTGCAGCTTTTCTTTGTCGTAAGAAGACTCGGTTTCTTCCATTTGACGGCGAAGTTGCTCGACGCGAGACTTCACTTGCGCTTCGTTGCCTTCAGCGACGATCGTGGTGTTGTCTTTGGTGATCGTGATGCGGCGAGCTTTACCTAATTGGTCAAGCTTAGTCGTATCGAGTTTCAGACCTGCATCTTCGGTGATCAATTGTCCACCAGTCAGAACAGCGATATCTTCGAGCATTGCTTTCCGACGATCGCCAAAGCCAGGAGCCTTAACTGCTGCAACGTTCAATACGCCACGCAGACGGTTCACAACCAAGGTTGCCAGAGCTTCTTTCTCGATATCTTCTGCAATGATGATCAGGGGACGACCTGCACGAGCGACTTGCTCAAGTACAGGAACGAGGTCTTGTACCAAGTTGATCTTCTTGTCGGTGATCAAGATGAAAGGCTCTTCGAGAACTGCTTCCATGCGCTCGGTGTCGGTTGCGAAGTAAGGCGAGATGTAGCCTTTGTCGAAGCGCATCCCTTCGGTGACTTCCAATTCGGTCGTCATCGATTTGCCTTCTTCGAGCGAGATAACGCCTTCTTTACCGACTTTATCCATTGCCGAAGCGATCATTTGACCGACTTCTTCATCATTCCCTGCTGAGATGGTTCCAACTTGCGCGATCGCTTTGGAATCTTCAACCGGACGAGCATGTGCTGCAATTTTTTCAACCAAGAATGCAGTTGCTTTGTCCATACCACGCTTCAAGAGGATTGCGTTTGCACCAGCGGCAACGTTGCGCATTCCTTCTTTGACGATCGCATGAGCCAAAACGGTTGCAGTCGTGGTTCCATCTCCAGCCGCATCATTGGTTTTGGAAGCCGCTTGACGAATCAAAGCAACGCCAGTGTTTTCAACATGATCTTCGAGTTCGATTTCTTTCGCGATCGTTACACCGTCATTGACGATCTGAGGTGCGCCGAACTTTTTCTCAAGCACAACGTTGCGTCCTTTGGGACCCAAGGTGACGGCAACTGCTTCAGCGAGAATGTCCATACCGCGCTCTAGAGCACGACGAGCGTTTTCGTTGTAAATGATGCGCTTAGCCATAGTGGAGTTAAAAGCTTTGTAAGGTTTACAGAGAGAAAGAAGAGAGAAGAGAAATTTGGATCTGCGACTTTAGATTGCTGCAATCCAAAATCGAGAATCGTTATGAAACAACAGCCAAGATGTCTTTTTCAGACAACAGAACATAGTCGTCGCCACCGAGTTTGATGTCGGTTCCTGCATACTTCGAGTACAGAACTTTGTTGCCGACTTGAACTTCCATCGGTTGGCGTTCGCCTTTTTCATTGAGCTTGCCGTTTCCAACTGAAACGATTTCGCCGACTTGGGGCTTTTCTTTAGCGTTATCCGGCAAAATAATTCCGCCAGCAGTTTTTTCTTCTGCTTCGCTCACTTTCACAAATACGCGATCGCCCAACGGTTTGACGGTGGAAACGCTCAGAGACACAGCTGCCATACAAATTCTCCAAACAATCTAAATGGACAAGAAACGATCAAATACTGTTAAGCTGGATGTCCCATTTCACAACAGGTTCAGCCAGTTGCCGCAGTACGGGTAATTTTTCAACGCTTACCAGTCTACAGGCATTTGGATCTTTGAGTTAGCACTCTCATCTCCTGAGTGCTAATTTAACGAAGTGCGGTGTTAGATGCAACTTTTGGATGAGTACGGGTTCCCGAACGGGTGAGCAGTTTTATGAGTGTTGAGATTCTAAATCAGGCGGCAAAGGCGTTTCGCTTCGGCACATCCCGACCGGATGCAGAGCAAGTTGTGGATGCGCTCTTACAGGCAGAAAAATTTGCGAAACAACATCCACCGCAATTTTCTTTTGATCAGCTTGTTGGTCAATGGCGACTCTGCTTCGCGACTGGAACCCGAAAACTTCGGCAAGGCGGTATTCAGTTAAAAAAAGGCTATTACGTGCCGAAATTGGCAAAGGCTCAGATTTCTTTTGCGCGAGATGAAGCGGAGCGCATCGGAAATCTGGCACAGCTTGGCGCATTGCAATTGAAATTTACGGGACCTGCCCGATTTCAGACGAAGAAAAATTTGTTGGCGTTTGAATTCACACAGATCCAGGTGACGTTTGGATCGAGCGTGCTGAAGAAAGGTGCGGTCCGAGGTGGAGAAGCAAAAGAACAAGAATTTGAAGAGATGTCGATCGCTAAACTGCCTTTCTTTGCATTCTTTTTGATTACTGACGATTTAATTGCAGCGCGCGGTCGTGGCGGCGGGCTGGCGCTCTGGATTCGCGAATAGATGGATGAATCCGATTTAGACGATGAAGTAAAGTTCCTCAGCATCCAAATCGGATGACGATCGCAGACTAGTTAGCGTTTGCGATAAGGAACAGACTTTTCAATGTCAATGTCATACACAGAAGTACGACCTGGATTGCCGCCTTGAGTGTTGACACTTCTCGCCATATTGAGGAACAGCGAAGGATCGCCATTTTTGGGTCGATTCTCGTAAGACGTGAAGTTGCGAACCACTTCTTGCCAGATCGTTTGAGGGAAGCCCAACTTCGCCCGATAGTAACCATCGTAGCGGGGAGAAGTAATGTTAAAGGGCGTTTCACCCAATGTCCGGCTTGGTAGAGTCCGACGGCGATGATACGGAACAGTGTTCTCACCAAAGTTTTCGATGTACTCTTCACTGTTTAGTAAGTCATCGACAAACCCCTTGACCCCTTTGGTCATCACAACGGCTGACCAAGCAATCTTCTCAGCTTCGTTGTAAACTTTCCGTCCCAGAACTTTCTGGACACAGTGTTCCACGAAGCGATAGTTACTATTTTTGTTATAGAAGCTATCGATAAAGGTATTCGAGAGCAACAGTCCGCGAATGAAATCACGCACCGTGATCTGTCTATTGCGAAGTTGAGACTCAAGAATGGTTTCTCGATCCCATCGAAAAGCATGGAAGAAGATCTGACGATACGCCGCATTAATCAGATCTCCCATCTCCGTGGGTGAATACTGATTATCAGTTGAATAAATGATTGCTTCATCATCGGGTGCGCCTAATGCATCAACCCGCTGGTTAGGACAAGTAGGAGAATAGGCTAAGAGAGGAATTGCCACGTTATACAAACCTCCAACTTTATAAAACTTGAAAAAATGGCACCTTCGATCATAAAAGATAAGGGGATTTCAACAGACATCCGTTCGATAAAACGTTACAGACCTTAACTTCATCAACACAGAATACCAGATAAAGCCAACAGAAACCTCGCTATAAATTCGTAAAAAACCATTACGAAATGACGCTGAAAGTGATGCCCTGAAAGCATTTCGTCGTTTAATTTCGTTTTTCTTAACGACTAAACTTTGAAATAGAAAGCTTCAGAAATCCTGAGAAAGCTTACAAAAACTGGCTTTTGTTTCAGTTTATATTTCTTAACTAAGTTTGTATCTTATCTGCTGAAAATTGCACAAGTTTTGCACAAGCAGACTGCTCTAATTAATTCAGCAAGAATAGTCAAAAGAAGTAAATCTTTAACAGAAAAGCTTAAGACTTTAATTCTTATGGCTAGTCTTAATGAGACGGTTGCTCTCCAGGTGCGACTGATTCTCACAGATTTAAACAGGAAGTTTACTCAATCCAACACATTAGGAGATTGAATCAATGCTAGATGCCTTTACTAAGGTCGTTTCACAGGCTGATACACAAGGTCAGCTCGTCAGTGGCGCACAAATCGACGCTCTCTTGGCAGTCGTAAAAGACGGTGCAAAGCGCACCGATGTTGTGAACAGAATCACAGGTAGCGCTTCGACGATCGTTACGAATGCAGCACGGGCATTGTTTGAAGAACAGCCTCAATTGATTGCTCCTGGTGGAAATGCTTACACCAACCGTCGTGTTGCAGCTTGTATGCGCGATATGGAAATCGTTCTGCGCTACGTTACCTATGCAGTCTTCTTGGGTGATGCAAGCGTGCTCGACGATCGCTGCTTGAATGGTCTGCGTGAAACCTACATTGCTTTGGGCGTTCCGACCTCTTCAATGGCGAACAGCATCGTCAAAATGAAAGAAGCTGCGATCGCAATTGCTAACGATCGCAACAATATCCAACCGGGTGATTGTAGCTCTTTGATTGCTGAATTGAGCAGCTACTTCGATCGTGCTGCTGCTGCGATCAGCTAACTCCCTCAATTCTCGGCGATGCGATTCATCGCACTCGCTTTAGTTTGAAAACTTCTACAACACTACGGAGAAAGAATCCAATGAAAACACAATTGACAGAAGCAGTTGCTGCTGCTGATTCACAAGGTCGTTTCCTCGGTAACACCGAGCTGCAAATCGCTTTCGGTCGCCTCCGCTTGGCAACCGCTGATCTCGAAGCTGCAAAAGCTTTGGGTGACAAAGCAGATTCACTCGCTCAAGGTGCAGCAAACGCTGTATACCAAAAATTCCCCTACACCACCCAAATGCAGGGTGCGAACTATGCTTCCGACGCACGTGGTAAAGCAAAATGCTTGCGTGACATCGGTTACTATATCCGGATGATCCAATACTGCTTAATCGCAGGTGGAACTGGACCTGCAGATGAGTATCTGTTGGCAGGTTTGGCTGAAATGCACAGCCGTTTTGAATTGGTTCCTGCTTGGTATGCTGAAGCGCTTCGCTACATCAAAGCAAACCATGGCTTGAGCGGTGACCCTGCACTGGAAGCAAACTCCTACATCGACTACATCATTAACGCACTTGCATAATTGTGCGGTTTGCCCAGGACGATCAGCATTCCTGTCTGTGAGAGAGCTATGTTTATCGTTCTGGGCAACTTTTGTCGGCATGAACGCTTAAGAAACAATTGATTAGTCCTTTGTAAGATTGGGAGAACCAAACTATGCCTGGTTTACAAGAAGCTGCACGGTTAGGGATTACGCCTTTTGAAGAAGCAAAGCCCGTTGAACTCCGTGCGAATTGGACTCAAGATGAAGTGCAGGCCGTGATTCGAGCAGCGTATCGGCAAGTGCTTGGCAACGAGCATCTGATGCAAAGCGAACGGTTGGTTGCAGCAGAATCGCAGCTCGTTCAGGGTGTGATTTCGGTGCGGGACTTTGTGCGGGCGATCGCAACGTCTGATCTCTATCGCGAGAAGTTTTTGTATCCGAACTTCCATGTGCGCTTTATCGAGCTGAACTATAAGCATTTCCTAGGACGTGCACCTTACGAGCAGGCTGAGATTTCCTACCATTTGGACTTGTTCCTGAATGAAGGCTACGAAGCTGAAATCAACTCTTATCTGGATTCAGTTGAGTATCAAAGCAGCTTCGGCGAAAACATTGTTCCTTACCATCGCGATTTCCAAGTCGATCACCCTGGATCACGGGCGATCGGCTTTAGTCGTTTATTGCACCTCTATCGCGGATATGCAAATAGCGATCGCTCTCAGGGACAAAAACAGCCTCGTTTAACCTGGGAAGTTGCGAAGAACCTAGCAACCCCGATCTCTGCTCCTTCGGCAACTGCACTTTCAGGTGCGTTAGGTGGCAACCGTGGTGATGTCTATCGTCTGCGGGTGTTGCGCTCTGCATCTCCAAACTCAGCCGTTGTGCGGCAGGCAACCACGGAAGTGCTTGTTTCTTATGATCAACTGTCCTCGAAACTTCAACAGTTGAATCGTTCGGGCAGCAGAGTGGTCAGTGTGACTCCTGTCTAAATCGATTGAGGGAATTGCTAATCGATGAAGTCCCAGGAACGATTTCTTTAATCTCGATTCTATCCCGCCCTAAGCTCAACTTCGGGCGGTTTCTGCAATGTAGCAGTGGGATTCTAATGAATGGCAAGTCCCTTATTCAGTTCATTTCCTACGATATAAAGGAGAGTTTTAGGTGGCTATTACAACAGCAGCAGCTCGCTTGGGTATCTCCAGTTTGGATGATGCCAAAGTCGAATTGCGTCCTTATGCGACTCAGGACGAGATCGAAGGCGTGATTCTTGCGGTTTATCAGCAAGTTTTGGGAAATCCTCATCTCTTAAAGTCTGAGCGCCTGACCATTTCAGAGTCTTTGCTCCGCAACCGTCAGATCACCGTGCAAGAGTTTGTGCGTCAAGTTGCTAAATCAGACTTGTACAAGGAGAAATTCTTTTACAACTGCTTCCAAAGCCGGACGATCGAGTTGAACTTTAAGCACCTGTTGGGTCGTGCGCCTTACGATCAGTCTGAGATCACTGAGCATCTAGATCTGTATCAGTCCAAGGGATTTGAAGCAGACATTGATTCTTACATTGATTCGGATGAGTATCAATCCAGCTTTGGCGAAAACATTGTGCCTTACTATCGGGATTTCACGACGACTGGCGTTGGTCAACGCACGGTTGGATTCCCTCGCTTGCTGCAACTGTATCGCGGCTATGCCAATAGTGATAATGCAACTCTGACCGGCAGTGCACCTCGCTTAGCGAAGAATATTGCTCAGAAATCTGCTCCGACGATTATTCCGTCTTCGGCACCGGGCTTTGCGTTCTTGTCTGCTCAGAAAGGAGATGCGACAGCGAGTGCATTTGGTGGCTCTAAGGCGCACGGATCGGGGCAATTCTACCGGGTGGAAGTGGCTGGTATTCGCGGTGGCGGTTATCCAAAAGTTCGTCGGGTGAATAAGGTTGTGGTGATTCCTTATGAGGAACTGTCGGCACATATGCAGCGAGTTCAGCGTCAGGGCGGTAAAATCGCGAGCATTACTCCGCTGTAGGATGTGAATTAGTCGTCAACTGCATTGATTTTGCAGAGTGGGGAGTAGGGAGCAACTACGGGAACAATTCCCCACTCCCTACTCCCCACTTCATACCTAATTTAGGGCTGTTACACAAGAACTCCCTACACTCTCTTACTTCGTAATCTGTTTGACTGTATCGACTGCGCTATCGACAAAGTTTTTTGCACCGTTATCGCTGGTCTTCTGCATGGCAGGAGTCGCAGGAGTGGCATGTAGTTTTGGATCGGGTTGCGGTGGTTCTGGGATTGGACCAACGGCTTGGGGGTTAGCTACATACTCAAACTGACCTTTACCATCGATCGATTGTCCTTTTGCCCATCGACCTTCAGCACTTTCTTGACCTTCGGAGTTATTCCAGAATTGATAAGCGTACTCTTTCTTGCCATATTCGTGGGCAATCTTGGGAGTGACCGTCTCTTCAAATCCGTCGCTCTGCAATTCTTCGATCGCGGCTAACCATTGATTCTGATGCATCGTATCCCGTGCAATCATAAAGCTCAAGTGGTCTCTCACACCCGGATCATCGCTCATTTCGTACAATCGAACCGCCTGCATTAGGCCTTGCGATTCTGCGTGCAGGTTCGAGCGAAAGTCTGCAAGCAAGTTTCCGCTAGCAACAATAAAGCGACCGTTCCAAGGGAAGCCGACACTATCGGCGGGCATTGCACCTTGTCCAGACACAATTTCGTGCTGAGGATTCATCGCTGCTGCAATTACATCGCGGGGATTGGTTCCGCCCATGACTGCACCGACAACTGGATCTTTTGCGCCTTCTTCCTGCATTTCTACAGGTGCTTTATCGAGAAGATGAGCCACCATTGTTGCGAGCATTTCAACGTGACCAATTTCTTCGGTTCCCGTATCTAGCAATAGGTCGCGATATTTTGCAGGACCGCGACAGTTCCAGCCTTGGAATAAGTACTGCATCATTACGGTCATTTCACCCATCGAACCGCCAATTAATTCTTGTAGCTTTTTGGCGTAGATTGGGTCGGGCTTAGAGGGAGGAGTAAAGTACTGTAAACGCTTCGTGTGTAGAAACATAAGATTCCTCTAAAAAAGAGTTAATTTCATGCGAACCTCTCCGTTTTAGCGATGCAATCTAACAGTTGAATCAGCCTATAGTTGAACACTCAGGGCATAGATTCAGGAGCGTTTTTCCAGCGATCGAGTAATTTCAAACCCGCTATAATCAGCCCAATTCCAAACATTAAAAAACCAATGTCCCAAAGCAGGTAATGTGTGCCTGAATGGACATGATGAATTCCTAAAATTTCGTGATCAATGAAGCCTTCGATCGTATTAAATAATCCTGCTCCAAATAGAATTAATCCGATGAATGGTTGGGAAGATTTTGGTAGTTGATCTTGGAGATGCGATCGCCAAAGTAAAGTTACACCTGCGATCGTCAATCCATAATCGGCTAAATGAAACAATCCGTCTGCGACTGAATGGACTTTGACATCACTCATGTTCGTCATCGGTCGCACACTGCTTAACATGTGATGCCACTGCAAAATCTGATGCAGCACAATTCCATCGAAAAATCCCGCAAATCCCATACCGAGCAAGATTCCAGCGAGCATGAATTGCTTAGAGAGGAGCCGCGATTGTTGAGGTTCTAGAACTTGAGTCATAAGGCTAAAACCTAAATCCTAGTCAGGAGAAACTGAGCATCGTCTATCTATAGAGCCAAATGAACCTGACGAACAGGATGCATCGCGAAGTTGCGTGCTATGATGACGAGTCAAATCCCTGTGATAGTATAATTGAACCATCAATCAGATGATGCTGAATGAATCTTTCGATGCCTGTGGCACACATCAATGTGACCGTCATCCTCTCATCGATCTTGATCCAGCAGACTGGTGTTGGGCAACTTGGCGCAAACGTCCCCAGTTGGTTCGTCCAGAGCCACAACCTTTTGAATTAGAAGCCGCGATCGCGAAATTAAAAAAAGTAAAACGATTGAAAAGTAGACATTGGCAATGGGAGGCGTGTGAGATTCCGGTTTCAATGTCGATCGAGGAAGCATTTTTTTGGTATGAGGCAATTACGAAAGCACATCACTTCGATCGCGTTCGAGACTTAGTAGAACGCTTTGAAACTGAACGTTTTGAAACTGAGCATCTAGCCGCTCCAGTGGAGATTGCTGAAATACAGGAATGGTTTACTCTCGTTGAAAGTAACTATGCGCCTGCTCAAATGACGTTTATCCTAAGCTATTTTCTATCGATTGAACAGCTATTAGATAAATTAACTGAGCATCGGCAATATCAACTATTTGTAGGATTCAGGCAGCATATTTTGCCTTACTTGAATGAGACGAAATTTGAAGCAATCAAAACTTATATTAGGGCAAATTGGGAGCCTCAAAGGTTCTACTTTAGACCTCATCTTTCCGCCTTATTAGGTATACATGACTGGCTTGAAGCCTTAGTTGCAAAATGGAAGCCTGAAAGATCCTATGCTGCTTTCGATCGCAATTTTAGACTTGAAGTTATTTTTGGGCTAGAAAGTGCGGATTTAGTTGTGCATCATGTTCGTCGTTTAAGATTACGGTTGGGGACAGCCGAACAGGTTCGAGCATGGTTGGCACATACGGAATTAACTGCACTAGAACTTGTCACAGAGAGCATTGCTGCGCTCAATAGCAACAAAGAAGTATCAAATGCTGCTGAGATGTTTGATGTGCTGACTTTGATCCGATCGCCCATTGTCGCTCCCCAAATTCTTGCTCTTGTTCAGCGATCGCGAATTCGCGATCGAGCACAGCAATGGCTAGAAGAAAATCTAGAATTGTCGATCGCGGGATTACTTCCCCTCACGATTCAAAAACATCCTTTAAGAGAAACCGCGATCGCTTGGCTCAGAATGATGCAGCGACAAGGATTTGGCGATTTGATTCGAGAAAAAATGAGTGATGAATATCAGCAGATCGAACTGCAAATTTTTGATGCTCCGCAGCGAGAAGAACTGGGAAAAACGCCCAAGTGGTTCAAAGCGATCGTAGATGCGGCTCCGAAGCTTGAGCCACTAGATTGGGTGAAAGTGAGTGATTTACCCGCGATCGTCGTTGGTGACACTCGACTCTCAACAACTCACCATCAAGCAATCTTGAATCTACTCCAAGCTGATCCTGACAATTGCTCATCAATTCTGAGACAACATACAAATGCTGATTCACTCAGTCAATTTGTGTGGCAACTCTATGAACAATGGAGCTTGAAAAAGCCTAAAGGTCGAGCAGACTGGGTAATTTTAGCATTAGGGCGATTGGGAGATGATGAGATTCTTCTCAAGTTAGCTGATTTGATTCGAGCCTGGTGCAAAGCATCAAAACACCAACTTGCAACATCGGGAATCGCTGCACTAACATTGCGTGCATCAGAGACAGCAATTTACCAATTGATGCAATTCGCATACCCACCGATTTCTAGACTGATTCGACCTGAACAAGCACTCGATGAAATTGCAAAAGCACGCAATCTATCTCGACGACAGTTAGAAGATTTCGCAATGCGAGAAGTTCTTGAGAGGCATTGCACGACTATTACGAATCCGGGAAGCCCCCGCAAACGTAGACCCAAGACCCATCAAACCCAACTCAGCAAAACCCAACTCAAGCAATTTCTCACCCTGCAATCGCTACGATTTGAGCAGCAAATGATTCACAGAGTTGCTTATACTGTTGCAGAATTTCAGTCCTTCGTCTTTCATCCGATCGTACGTCCAATGGCTCAGAGTTTGATCTGGCAAGCCGAATCGACGTGTTTTCGTATTGCCGAGGATGGAACTCTCGCGGATAGCTCTGATATGCCTGTAGAACTCTCTTCAGAAGCCGATATTTACTTGCCGCATCCGTTAGAGATGCCAGATCAATCGACCTGGGCAGAGTTGTTGTCTGACTATGAATTGATTCCGCCCTTTGCCCAAGTCAATCGCCCAATATATTCTGTGTCAACCCAGGAACAAGATGCTACGATTGTCACCCGGTTCGCCGATCGAGGCGTTTTCACTGTCAATTTAACTCAATCTCTGATGAAGCTAGGCTGGACTGAAACCTATATCGGGCGCGGACATTGGCGCGGGTATTGCAAGCGATTTCGTGCTGACCATACCGCCGCTATTCTCAGTGTCTCGGAGATGCCCCGCGAGCACGGGTATCAACGCATCGATCGCATTTTCTTTGTTTCAAATGATTGGGATGGTAGGCGTGTCCCCACTGAGCGCGATCGCATTCCGCTAACGACAGTTGCTCCGCTTGTTTTTAGTGAAGTGCTCCGCGAAATCGACCACCTGACCCACCGTTCCAAAAAACGTCATGCCTAAACGTGCCCAAATCGAACTTCAACGCCCCGCTGCCGAATCGCTCTACGCAACCGAACTCAAGAAACTTGCCGAACTCGATAAAGATGCACCTCGTCCGGGGGGATGGAAGCTCACGCCGCAATCGGTTTTGAAATTTATTTTGGGCGATCGCTCACTGGGCATTACTCAAAAATTCGTCGGCAGTCGTGCCCAATTGGAACGCTGCATCGTTGCACTCGCAACCAATCGCGGTTTGATGCTGATTGGTGAGCCGGGAACTGCAAAAAGCTATCTGAGCGAACTCTTAGCAGCGGGAATTAGTGGAGATTCAACTCTCACGATTCAAGGCAGTGCGGGGACAACTGAGGACAATATCAAATACTCTTGGAACTATGCTTTATTACTAGCAGAAGGCCCAAGTTCTCGATCGCTCGTTTCTGCGCCTCTTCATCGCGGCATGAGCGAAGGTAAGATTGTCCGATTTGAGGAAATTACGCGCTGTCCCTTAGAGATTCAAGACACTTTACTGTCTGTGCTCAGCGATCGTATGATGAGCATTCCAGAATTACCCGATAGCAATCGGAGCTTATATGCAAAAGTCGGATTTAATGTGATTGCAACTGCTAATACTCGCGATCGCGGGGTTAATGAAATGAGCGCAGCCCTGAAACGGCGCTTCAACTTCGAGACTTTGCAACCTATCTCAGATTTACAGCAAGAAATCGAGCTAGTACAACGAGAAACAAATCGAATGTTAGAACAAGCCGCGATTCCAGCGAGTTTGAATGAAGATTTAACCGAAGTTTTAGTTACCACATTTCGCGAGCTTCGCACTGGACAAACTGAAGACGGTCGAACATTTGAGCCACTTACAACTGTGATGAGTACAGCTGAGGCAGTTTCAGTTGGATATGCTTCGGTAATTCATGCTTATTATTATGGCGATCGCGCTCCCACTCCTGAAAATCTTTTACACAGCTTAGTCGGTTCTGCTTTAAAAGATGCAACTGATGATTTGAAAAAGCTCCGACATTACTTTCATCATGTGGTGAAAAACCGCCAAGATCAGCTTTGGCAAGACTATTACACGGCTCATCATCAGGTGTTGTAATGGATTTTGATACTTCAATTCTGAATTTAGATGCGAAGGTGATCTTTTTTCCAGTTCGCCATCATAGCCCTGCTTGTGCGCGATTTGTTCGAGAACTTGCAACGAAGATTCGCCCTGCTGCAATTTTGATTGAAGGGCCTGCGGATTTTAATGCTCAAATTTCCGAGCTTGACTTACCGCATCAATTACCGATCGCGGTTTACAGTTATGCTCATTTTTCGGATAATACTCGCTTAGCTGCGTTCTATCCTTACTGTGTCTATTCTCCCGAATGGCAAGCGCTACAAATTGCGAAAGAGTTAGACATTCCGGCTGAATTCATTGATCTGCCCTGGTCGAAAATGGCGACGACAAAAACTGCCAATCATCGCTATAGCGATCGCGAACTTCGCCAAAGTCAGTACGTCAGCCAATTATGCGAAACGCTTGGAATTGAAGGGCTGGATCATCTCTGGGATCATTTATTTGAAATTGATCCAGCAATAACTTTGGAAACTTATCTCGATCGGGCGCATCAGTTCTGTTTTCACTGTCGAGCTTTAGACGAAGCCACACTCGAAGATCAACAGCGTGAAGCCTTTATGACCGAGAAAATTCGGCAAGCGATCGCGCGATACGGGGGTCAAATCTTAGTGGTAACGGGTGGCTTTCATAGTTATGCACTTCACACCCAGCTTTTGAATCCACCGACTGAGCCACAAGCAAGTCTAGTCTTTTCCTATCTTGAACAGTGCCTTAAACCTGCGATCCTTCAGCAAGGCATTGCGCTGACTCCTTTTTCTTACGATCGCTTAGATAGCCTGACTGGATATGATGCGGGAATGCCGAATCCAGGCTTTTATCATCAGGTTTGGCAGCATCGTTATCAAAGCTCCGCTCAAGAAGACACTTACACTCACAATGCGATCTATCGCGAAGTGTTTGCCCAAATCGTGACAGCATTACGATCGCATCAACAACTGATCAGCGCGGCAGATTTGATCGCCGTTGAATCTGCTGCCCATGCTCTCGCTGCTTTGCGAAGTCATGCAGAGATTTGGCGACAGGATATCATTGACGCGATCGTGACTTCTCTAATCAAAGAAGAAGTTACAGCTACTCACCCCTTACTGCGGGCAGTCCATGAAGTTTTTCGCGGGTCAGAACGGGGGAAACTTGCTGCGGGAATTTCTGTTCCGCCTTTAGTTCAAGAGATCAAGCAGCAATTAAAACAGCATGATTTAGAACCCCAACCGATCGGGCGAATTGTTCAACTCAATTTACTCGAAGAACCCGCCTGCTCTCAATTTTTGCACCAACTCCGAATCTTAAAAATCGCGGGCTTTAATCGCACAGGCGGAATTGATCTGGCTGCACGTCAGGATCTCTCGATTCAGTGGGAGGAATGGTCGATCGCGTGGAGTCCCGCCTATGAAGGCAGTTGTATCGAAGCTGCAATTTACGGGTCTACTTTACTTGAAGCGGCTGAGATGAGATTGCTAGAGCTTGCGAAAAAATGTGAGCAACAATCTGAAAGTGCTGCTTTACTCTTACTCGATGCTTGCTTAATGGGAGTTCAAACACTAATTCCTCCTCTCTATCAACAGCTTCTCACACTGATTCAATCTGATAGTGATTTCTTTGCTATTACTAGCACCTTAACGCATTTACTTTATCTCTATAGCTATGATGAACTTCTGGGAATTGCAGAACATGCAGAAATTGGCTATCTCTTACAGGTTACTTTTACTCGCAGCCTTTGGCTTTTAGAAAGTCTTGGACAAGTTCGAGATCAAGATCAACAGCTTCTCAATGCAGTCAAAACGCTCCTCGAAACAGTGCAAAGATGCGATCGCACACTGAACCTCGATCGTGAAGCCTTTATCGCTGTTCTTGCCCGCACGAGCCAGGAGCAAACTCAAAATCCAGTTCTACGAGGTGCAACCATCGGCGCACTATGGGTACTTGATGAAGCTCCCACTGAGCAAGTTTTAACCGATTTATATGCGATTTCTAATCACTTAGGCGATTTCTTAACAGGTCTTTTCAGCATTGCGCGTGAGATGATTCAGCGTTCTCCAGAACTGTTAAATCAAATCGATCGCATCATTGCACAGTTTGATGACGAAGCATTTCTCGAAGCACTGCCCTCGCTCCGACTAGCGTTTACTTATTTCACCCCTAGAGAACAGCACATGCTCTCGCAAACTCTGACTCAATTTTGGACAAAATCCCCTGCGCCAATCTTGGAAATCTCGCCTGAACAGATGGCTCAGGTTAAAGCACGAGAAGCCAGATTACTCAGCACGATCGCACAATATGGACTGCGAGGTATCCGCGAATGAATGATCCACTCACTCAAGCCATGCGTTGGAAAGTCATTTTATCGGCGCATCCAGATTCCAACATCGGACAAGATGCCTCAGAAACTTGGCAGCGACGAGCCGAAGCATTATCGTTTTTGTACGATCGAGAATACCAATCCCGCAATGTTCGCCACAACTCAAGCAATTCTCGGATCAATCAAAAAGATCGACCGAGCAACTCTCAAAACCCATCTGATCCAAAGCATTCTCGCGAAGGCGGACTTGCAAGCTCAGCATTGACGATTCCAGAGTGGATCAATGAAATTCATGAACTCTTCCCGAAAAAGACGATTGAGCGTTTAGAAAAAGATGCCTTAGAGCGCTATCGGCTCGAAGAAATGATCACCGATCCAGATCTCCTGAGTCGTGCAGAACCAAGCCTAACCCTACTCAAAGCGGTTCTACGAACAAAGCATTTAATGAATCAAGCCGTACTAGCTATGGCGCGGCAACTTGTTCAAAAAGTGATTGATCAATTACTAGAAAAACTCGCGCGTGAGGTTCAATCTCCGTTCTTAGGCACGCTCGATCGACAACATCGCTCCTGCCTAAAAATTGCGAAAAACTTCGACCCGAAAGCTACGATTCATCATAATCTCAGCACCTATGACCCTGAAACCAAAAGACTTTATATCAAAAGCCCACACTTCTATTCTCGAATTCGTCGAAATCTCGATCGCTGGCAGTTAATCATTCTGGTCGATGAATCTGGCAGCATGATCGATAGCATTATTCACGCCGCAGTAACAGCTTCTATCTTTTGTCAATTGCAGCAGATCCGCACTCATCTTTGTATTTTCGATACCTCGATCGTCGATCTCACCGAACAATGCCGTGATCCGGTCGAAACCTTAATGCAAGTTCAACTCGGAGGCGGCACGAACATTGGGCAAGCGTTGAACTATGCTGAAACACTGATTGATCATCCTCGCAACACGATCGTTGTTCTCATCACTGATTTCTATGAAGGCGCACCTCGCGAAACGCTGTTTAGTACCACTCGCCGTTTAATTGAAAGCGGTGTGACGATGCTAGGACTTGCTGCACTCGACTCTGATGCCAATCCGAACTACGATCGCACAACTGCCCAAGCGCTCGTCAATCTGGGAATGCACGTTGGTGCAATGACTCCCGGAGAACTCGCAGAATGGATTGCTCGAACAGTGAGGAAGTAGCATGGCTCGGACAGATTTACTTGCATTAACCACAGATGATCTGATCCTTTTAACGAATCGCGGAATTGTCAATCGCGCTAAACGAGAACTCGAACAATTCACGGTTGAGATCATTGAGGACAATGACTTCGTGCGTCTGAAATGGTCAGATTCAGTTGAATGTACCTTTCCGAATGGCGAACCTGTCAGCGATCGACACTGTAACTGTTCCGCAAACACAATCTGCCGCCACCTCATCCGCTCAATTCTCGCCTACCAACAATCCAACTCTTTTACTCCTGAACCCTGGAATCCAGGTGACATCTCAGACGCAGAACTTGCCAACCATTTCACACCTTCGCAACTCGATCGGCTCAAACAACAATTTGAAACTGATCAAGTCATCGAAGTGCGATCGAGTACAAAGCCGATCACATATCTGCACTCTCTTGGTCACACCCTCCGCTTTCTCGTTCCTCATGATCTCCGATATACCCACTGCGACTGTTCCGAGCCTTCTCCTTGTCAGCATGTCCCTTTAGCAATTTGGGCATTTCGCCAATTGCAGGATCAAACGAGTGCGATTATTTCTACCGAAACGAATTTGACATCCCCAACTCAGCTACTCGACGACATCGAATCAGCTCTCGAAACCTTACTCCAGCGAGGACTGAACAATCTCACTGCAAGCTTACTCAGTAAACTCCAGCGCTGTGAACAACACTGTCGTCAATCTAATTTGATCTGGTTTGCTGAGATTCTCGTCGAACTCTTGGAACAATGCGATCGCTATCAAAACCGAGATGCTCGCTTTTCTCCTCAAGAAGTCATTGCTTTAATTGCTGAACTCTGTATCCGTAGTGATGCTCTGCGTTCTAACACAGGCAAAGTTCCTCGTCTTTTCATCGCAGGTACACAGCGCGATCGCACAACCGCAATTGGAACTGCTCGCCTCATCGGTTTAGGCTGCGGTGTCCAGCTTAAACAGAACAGCACCACACTCACCAGCTACTTTCAAGATGCCAATACTGGAATGCTGACGGCATTTTCAACCGAGTTCGATGCTCCCGATCCCTTCTCCGATCTCGCTCAAAAACCTGTTCTCAAGCAGCACACGTTCACTGAACTGGGTTCAGGACAACTGCTCATCCAATCTGCCAAACGCTCTCCCGATTTCCGTCTTCTGCCCGGACGTTCTCCGCTCTCTCTCAACCCTCAATCCTTCCAATGGAGCCAACTCCGCTCCCCGCTGCTCGTCGAAGACTTTTCCGAACTTTCCGCGCATTTACAACTTCTCCCTCCTGCTGATCTCCGCCCCCGTCACCTCACTGAGAATCTGTATGTGTTAGCGATCGACAAAGTAACCTCTGTTGAATTTTCCCCAGTCGAACAAGCGGTGACTGCAACGCTCTGGGATGCCCAACAAAACACAATTCGATTGAATTTTCCGTATCACGATCGTGCTCAAGCGGGCACAGAAGCACTGCTGACCCAACTCACCCAACAGCCTCTCCGCTTTGTCTCCGGTCACATTCGTTCTGGTCATCAACTGACAATTTCGCCCATCGGACTTGTGTTCGAGGATTCCTTTTTGCAACCCTGGATCGCTGAACATGTCTCAGAAAGTGGATTGATTGCAAATTCAACCCCGACCGAGCTTGATCCGATTGAGACTTATTTAGAGAGCGTGTTAAATGCGATCGCGGATCTTCTCCTAATTGGCATCGAACAATCCAATTCTCAGACCTTACAAACTTGGCGAGAGATCAATGAAGTCAGTCACAAGCTTGGATTTCAAACACTGACCGCAACGATCGACCCGATTACCTCTCAATTAACTGCACCCCATCAGAACCTTCAATCTCTCAGCCAATCCATTCTCACCCTGTCCGTTCTGCACCATCTTGTCGATCGAGAATAAAGAGCGAAATTCTCAGCCAATCTTTGTAAGAACGTCTTAGGATTGAAAAGCCTCTCTATCGAATGACGATCGACTAACCATGAACACTCCAGAACTTCTTTCACCTGCGGGAAATTGGGACTGTGCCAAAGCAGCGATCGAGAATGGCGCAGATGCAATCTACTTTGGACTGGAGCGGTTTAATGCTCGGATGCGGGCAGAAAATTTTACAGAATCCGATTTGCCAGAGCTAATGGAGTTTCTGCATTGGCGCGGCGTGAAAGGATACGTCACCTTGAACACGTTAATCTTTCAAAATGAATTAGTCGAGGCAGAACAATATCTACGATCAATTATTGCTGCCGGAGTCGATGCTGTCATTGTTCAAGACATCGGAATTTGTCGCCTGATTCGCCATTTGTCCCCGGATTTTCCGATTCATGGCTCGACACAAATGACCGTGACCAGTGCCGCAGGAGTCGAGTTTGCAAAAGAATTAGGCTGCCAGTTAGTCGTACTTGCGCGCGAATGTTCGATCAAAGAAATCAATAAAATTCAAAAGCAACTCACGGAAAGTAACATTACTTTGCCGCTGGAAGTATTTGTGCATGGAGCTTTGTGTGTTGCCTATTCGGGGCAATGTTTGACAAGTGAAGCATTGGGCGGTCGATCCGCAAACCGAGGCGAATGTGCTCAAGCCTGCCGAATGCCTTACGAATTAATCTCTGATGGCGAAGCTGTGAATTTAGGCGATCGACGATACTTGCTCAGTCCACAAGATTTGTCAGGCTTAGCTGTTCTACCAGACTTAGTAAAATCAGGAGTCACTTGCCTCAAAATCGAAGGACGACTGAAATCTCCTGAATACGTGGCAAATGTCACGCGAGTCTATCGTAATGCGCTCGATCAAGCGATCACTGATGTGAATGCTGAACGATACAACTTGGAAATGGCATTTTCGCGCGGATTGCATACCGGATGGTTTGAGGGCATTAACAATCAAGAATTAGTCCATGCCAGATTTGGGAAAAAACGAGGCGTTTATCTCGGCGAAGTCACCCAGATTCAGCACGAGCAAATTACGATCGCGACCAAAGCCCCCGTCAAACCCGGTGATGGCGTTGTATTCGACAGCGGACATCCCGAAGCCAAAGAAGAAGGCGGCAGAATTTATGCCGTCGAGCAACATCGGAATCAAACGGTTTTGACCTTTGGCAGAGATCAGTTGAATTTGAGACGAATTGATATTGGCGATCGCGTTTGGAAAACCAGCGACCCAGAACTCGATCGTCAAATTCGCCAAACCTATGCAGGAGAGCAGCCAAAATTTCAGCGCCCGATCGACATCGAAATTCATGGCGAAATTGGCAAAGAATTAATTGCGATCGCCAGAGATACGAGCGGGCACATTACGCGCATTGAATCCGAAATGCCCCTAATCGAAGCGCATTCCAAGCCATTAACCACAGAACGACTGAAAGAACAATTCGGCAGATTAGGCAACACCCCTTTCTGTTTAGGCAAATTCGAGAACCATCTCACAGATGCAGCCATGATCCCCGTGAGCGAATTAAATCGAATGCGGCGGGAAATCGTCGATCGCTTAGAAAATCTCAGAATGCAGCCAAAACAATGGCAGTTAGACGAAGCGCGATCGCATTCAGAATTATTGCCTCGCATCGATAACGAATCTGAGAAATCCCCTGAATTCTCGATTCCGGCAGACTTCGAGCCGAAGACTTCCGATTCAAAGTCCCCCACGAGTGGGGGATTTAGGGGGCAGAACCCCCTTCAACCGCAGCCAGAACTCACCATCCTAGTTCGCAATCTCCAGCAACTCGAAACCGTTCTCAAACTCGGAATTCAAACCATCTACTGCGAATTTGAAGACCCGCGCGCGTATCGCCAAGCCGTTGAACTCACCCGACAACTCTCAGATGCAGAAATTTGGGTCGCTCCCCCTCGCATTACCAAACCCAGTGAACAATGGATCTTAGAACAAGTTCGCAAATCCAACGCCGATGGATATTTGATCCGAAACTATGATCATTTGAAATTCTTTGAACACGATCGCAAAATTGGCGATTTTTCTCTCAACATCGCCAACGCCATCACCGCAAATTACTTCAAACAATTTGGCTTAGAACATCTCACCGCGTCCTACGATCTCAACGTCCAACAACTGATCGCACTGCTGAAAAGCTGCCCCTCAAATTGGTTAGAGATTACCATTCACCAGCACATGCCGATGTTTCATATGGAGCACTGCGTTTTCTGTGCATTTCTCTCGACTGGAACTGATTTCACCAATTGCGGACGACCTTGTGAGCAGCATGAAGTGAAACTTCGCCTTGCTTCTGGCATGAGTGGAGGAAAACATCCCGGCATTGAACACATTCTTCAAGCAGATGCAGGCTGTCGAAATACTGTATTCAACGGAACCGCACAAACCGGAGCAGAATTTCTGCATCACCTCGTTCACAGTGGCGCACAACGATTTAGAGTAGAATTTCTGAACGAATCGTGCCAGCAGATTACGCAAACGATCGCACTCTATCGCCAACTGCTCAATCACGAAATCACAGGTGCTCAACTCTGGCGCGATCTCAAACTCCAAAATCAACTCGGTGTCACGCGCGGAACTTTGACTTAGATGCACAACTGGGACAATTTAGTGATCCGATTAGCCCTTGCCATACTTGCAGGAGGCATGATCGGGTGGGATCGAGAACAACGACATAAGGCAGGTGGACTGAGAACGCATATGCTCGTCAGTTTGGGAGCGGCGTTGTTTGTGCTTGTCCCGATCGAAATCAATGGTTCGGGAGAGGAGTTAAGCAGGGCAATTCAAGGGATTGCAACTGGAGTCGGATTTTTGGGCGCAGGGGAAATTTTGCATCAATCGCGCCCTGATCAACGCAATCCTAAAGTCAAAGGGTTAACGTCTGCTGCCTCGATTTGGGTCACAGCCGCGTTGGGAATCACTTCAGGAGCAGGACTTTGGCTATTGACGCTCTTAGGTACGGTATTGACTCTGCTAATCTTAATTGGGGTCAAACAAGTTGAACAACGCGCGATCGTTTCCCGCCGAAATGACCTAGATGAAGAAGAATGATGCAGAATAAATGATACATTGCATCGACTCAGTGACATTTAGCCTAACAATTCAATATTTCCAACATGGATCATGAGATCTCCTCCGGTCAAAAATCAGGGATTGCGACAAAATACCAAGCTTGGATTGATCCGGCTTGGTCGATCGGGCTTTGGGCAGCGGCGCTCTTGTTATTCACAATCAATTTAGGCGGACTGCCCTTACGCGATTGGGATGAAGGAATTGTCGCGCAGATCGCCCGCGAAATTTCTAAAGCCCCATTTGATACGCTGGCTTGGCTCTTTCCGCTTGACCCCAATGGCGCACCCTATTGGAATAAACCACCGCTAGTGCATTGGATGGTGGCGCTGTTTTATCGAATTTGGGGCGTGAATGAATGGACATCTCGCCTTCCAGGAGCCTTGTTAACCGCAACTTCTGTACCCTTACTCTACGGAATCGGGCGCGAAATCTTTTTCCAACGCAGTCCCGCAATTTTTGCGGCTTTGGTGTATCTCACCTCACTGCCAGTCGTGCGGCAGGGACGCTTGGCAATGCTCGATGGAGCCATTCTCTGCTTTTTCTTGGCAATGATTTTGTGTGTTTTACGATCGCGCAGAGATTTGCGTTGGGGATTGGGCATTGGGCTTGCCTTTAGCTGCATTTGTTTAACGAAAGGAATTTTAGGAATTTTATTAGTGGCGATCGCGCTAGCGTTTCTCGCGTGGGATACGCCTCGATTGCTGACATCGGCATATTTGTGGAGTGGATTTGGATTAGGGTGTATCCCGGTTGTGCTGTGGAATGGTGCGCAGATCGTTCGCTATGGCAATGAATTTCTAGGCATCCATTTCTGGAACCAGTCTTTGAAACGAGTGTCAGACCCCGTAGAAGATAATCGCGGCACAGTCTTCTATTACGCTTTGGAAGTTCTGAAGCATGGCGTTCCGTGGGTGTTATTTCTACCCGTTGGATTGCGGCACGCTTGGGAAAATCGCAATCTCAGTTGGGCAAAACTGGCACTGGTTTGGAGCGGCGTGTATTTCGTTGTGATTTCGGTGATGCAGACAAAGCTGCCTTGGTATGCGATGCCGCTCTATCCTGCATTTGCGCTGATGATTGGCGCGCAGATTCAGGAATTCTGGCAACCCGCAATGTTTTCCGATCCGCGTCCGATTCCCAAAGCCCGGATTTGGATGGCAGTGTTTTTGGTTTTATCGATCGTGGCTTGGGCAGGCACAATTTATTACGGCATGAGAGCGCAGCCCGATGTGCAGCTTGTATTCTCGACTTTAGCGTTGACGCTGACCGTAGCCTCGATTTTAGTTGCACGGCAGGATATTCAATTTATTGTGGTGTTGATTTGGGGAACGTATCTGACGCTGCTCGCGCTGATGATGTCAAATCATTGGGTATGGGAATTACAAGAAACGTTTCCAGCAAAACCCGTAGGCGTGATGATTCAGAGAGCAACTCCGAAGGGGCAAACCATCTATACGTCATATTCTTATTTCCGTCCGTCTTTGAATTTTTATAGTCAGAGAACGATCGTCCCTGAAACTCCTGAAGGGTTACTCAAACGCTGGAAAGAAGATGCTCATCCGCATTTGTTACTGGACATGGAAGCCCTGAAGAAGTTGCCGCAGAAACAGATGCAGTGGTTGGGAACGACCGAGAATTGGGTGCTGGTGAGCCGAAATCCTGCGGTCAAAACCACCGTAACGGCAAGGAAAAAACCGAAAAAAATGCTCCCTCGATCCGCACGCAGGTAGTGCATCTTTGCATAATTCGATCCGCTGAATCGTGAGAAGAACCAAGACCAAATGAATCGCAACCCGCAATTGATTTGGCAAGTTGATCTCAAGGAGATTCATGATGACTCGATTCTGTGTTCCCTCTCGTTCAATTAGCACGATCGCCAGCCTCGGATTGATTACACTCGCAGGAATTGCTAGTCCTGCACTGGCTGTGATTGATTGCGATAAAACCCCAGATGCACCTTTATGTACTGGTGAACCGAGACCCAAACCCAAGCCCAGACCCGTTCCTGCCCCAGTTCCGCCTTCTCCAATCGTGCAACAAGTTTTAGCTCGATCCGGTCAAATCCAACAAACGATCGATACCGCTTGGAGCGAATTTGGCAAAGGCGTGCTGGCGCAGCAAATCAAAGATGAGCTGGATGGAAAACGCGTTGGCAAAATTATCAAAACCATTCACCTGAAAAATGTCTCAGTCAATCTGCGAGATCTCGCGGTCAAAGAGGTGAAAGCTGGTCCAGGAGCGAATCAAATTAGTGTACGTCTCGTTGCTCCTCGGAATAATGTCAACGCTTCTGCGAATGTGTTTGCATTACCTGATCCGTCGTATCGTGTGTTTTTCGATTTAGAGCTAGACCTAACGCTGAGTTTGGATAACTCTAGTAATCCAATTCGAGTCGATACGTTCAATGCTCGATCGACCAATCTCGATGTGCGCGGTTCCAATCTCGTCGGCACGGTCACCAAATCGATCGGAGACTTCTTCACTGGGGGTGGCTTTAGCCGCAATATTACTGCTCGCGCGACTCAAAGCATTACGAAAGAACAGTTGGCAGCCAATATTCGAGCGATCGCCGATCGCTTCAGTGTGTTCGCTGGACTGTAATTCTTTCGCTTAAAAAATGAGGTTCTTCTCCTGGTACCGGAGAGAACCTCATTTTCTCAGCTTCTCAAAACTGATCTACGACTCTGGCTCTTGTTTCTCATGCTCCGTGGCTTCATACGCCACTTCTTCTTCGATCACCTCATCGGCTGTAACTGCCGAATCAGAAACACCAGCCACTTCTACAGGAGAAATCACTGTTGGTGTTTCAGCGATCGTGTCTTCCTCAAATCCGAAATCATCATCTTCATCCGTCACAACTTCAGTCGGAGTTGCAGGAATTGCTGATTCAACCGGAGTTGTAGGAGGAGTTGATTCAACCGGAGTTGCAGGAGTTGTCGATTCTTCGCGAAACTCTTTGCGAACGTAGACTTCTTTATTTTTCTCAGGCTTCTTAAATAAACCAGCGACCGCGCCGCCTACTGCCCCGATCGTTCCCATCACATCCGGCTTACCCACGTCAGGATTGGGATTCCCAAAATCCTCGCGGGTCAAAGGCTGATAGGGTTCTGCCGTAGTCGTCGTTTGCTCTCCTCGATTCAACAAGGATTGCGCGCGATCTTTCACCGTTGAGAACAGTTGTTTTCCTTGCTCGACTGCTTTCGCCGTCTTTTCCGAGTTGAGTGCTTCTGTAAATTTTGTTTGCAATTCAGCTGTCGAAGGCGTGTAGCCTAATCGAGAAGTCAGCGATTGATAGCCAAACCACCCAATCAGCGTCACACTTGCCATCTGTCCTAACAACACCCCCCCGGTAATACGATCGGCACAAATCCAAAGCACCAATGCGTAAAACAATCCCACTCCTGCCAGAGTTAGATCGCCTTTACGATAAATTTCTGGGTAAAAAAACGCGGACATGTAAAGCCCGAAGCTACCCAATGCAACGAATAACGCTAAAAGAAATGTCAGCATTTTGCTGCCCTCAACTCGGAAAAACTACATTAAATGTACTCTGAAGCGCCAGAGTACACAGGTAGGGTTAACAGAACTGCACTAAGCGAGAATTTGATCATCGAGTGAGAAATCAATCTCTTTGCGATCGCGTCCAGTCTTCAAATAGTCGTTCTGGAAAGAGTCTTTCAGCCCTGAAATCAGATCAAACTCCGGTGTCCAATTGAGTTCGGTGATCGCCTTGTGCACATCTGCAAAGAAATGTTGCGTCCGCATCGGAAAGGCTTTTTTCTTGCCAAAGTCAAACGATTTTGGATCGTAATGCACGATTTTAAGACTGCCTGGATCCTTGCCAACCGCTGTTGCACAAGCTCGCGCCAATCCATCAAAAGTGACTTCTCGTGTGCCTGACACGTTATAGATTTGTCCGATCGCGGTTTGATTCCCCAGCACCTTCGCCATTGCCGCTGCCAAATCTTTCACATGTCCAAATTGGGTGAAATGTTGTCCATGTCCAGAAATCGGAACGGGACGATCGCGCACAATGCGATCGAAAAACCACGCTTCTAAGTCGTTATAGTTTTGCGGCCCATAGATGTAAGTCGGACGAATCGACGTGAACGGAATTCCAGCATCCGCCAAATAAGATTCGGTGTCATGTTTGCCTTTATGCCGACTCTTCGGATCGACGGCATCGCCTTCGACATGGGGCATTTGATCGGATTTGAGATAGACTCCCGCCGAACTCATATAGACAAAATGTTGAATCCGCCCTTTAAACAGTTCGGCTAAAGGCTGAGTATCACTGAGTTCCCGCCCATTATTGTCAAACACGGCATCAAAATCGAGATTTGCCAACTGTTTCAAATCGTCTGCATTCGTGCGATCGCCCGTCACTTGCTTTACGCCTTCGACTGGAGCGGGCTTATTGCCTCGATTGAACAGAGTCACATCATGCCCTTGCTGCACCAAAAGCTGGGTGAGATAGACTCCGATAAACCGAGTCCCACCCATAATTAGAATTCGCATCGCGATCGCGCCTAATTTACAACAAGTTTTATCTTAGGGCGATTGGGGGAGTGGGGGAATGGGGAATTTCTGCATTCGCTGCTGTGCTGTTCGATTACGATCGCTGGAATAGCTTTGTCAGAAAAGCGAGGGATTCTCCCCAAGGATTCGGATCATCACTGATAGACTTCGGGAAAACATCCTTGCACAGGTCTTGGTATTGCTTGCCATTTGGATTGTATTTAAGATAACCATCGAGCCACTGACACCCTTGCTGTTGCAAGTCATCTAAGTCGAAATTCCAGAGAATAGCTGCTCCATCTTCACCCGCAGAAGCAAGCAGAAGATGACTCGGATTTGGACTGAAACTGATACTCTTGATCGGGCTGTTCTGCCCTTTCAAGGTACTCAGCATTTGTCCGTCTAGATTCCACAATCGGATCGTCTTGTCTTCACTACCCGTCGCGATCGTCTTGCCATCAGGACTAAAGCTCACACTGTTCACAGAACCACTATGCCCTTTGAAAGTTCTAAGAAGTTGCCCGTCCAAATTCCATAATCTTGCTGTCTTGTCACCACTACTTGTCACAAGCAGTTTGCTATCAGGACTAAAGCTCACACTTTCTACAGACCAGTCATGACCTTTGAAGGTTTTGAGAACTTGCCCATCCAAATTCCACAACTTTACAGTCTTGTCATAGCTACCTGTGGCAAGCATTTTACCGTTGGAACTGAAGCTCACACTTTTTACAGACTCATCGTGTCCCTTAAAGGTTTTGAGAACTTGCCCATCTAAATTCCACAACTTTACGGTCTTATCGTCACTGCCTGTCGCGATCGTTTGACCATCTGGACTGAAACTCACACTGGTCACATAATAATCATGCCCCTTCAAGGTTCTAAGCTCTTGCCCGTCGCGATTCCAGAGCTTTACTGTATCGTCATAGCTAGCTGTCGCGATCGTTTTACCGTCCGGACTAAACCTGATAAACACGACACCGGAAATATGTCCTTTGAGGGTTCTGAGAACTTGCCCATTTCTATTCCATAGCTTGACTGTGTTGTCCTGACTACTCGTTGCGATCGTCTGACCATCGGGACTAAAACTCACACTATGTAAGCGGTCATCATGCCCTTTGAGAGTTTTCAGCCCTTGACCTTCAATGCTCCATACTCTTGCTGTACCATCATTACTGCTTGTCGCGATCGTTTTGCTATCAGGACTAAAGCTGAGACTCAGCACATACTCTTTATGTCCATTGAATACACCCAGTTCTTGCCCCTCAATGCTCCACAATTGAGCAGCATTCTCACTCGCGCCAGCAATCATCTTGCCATCGGGGCTAAAGCTCACACTAGAGATTCCCCGACCCAGCCCATTGAGCGTTCTCAGGACTCGACCTTCAAGGCTCCACAGCTTAACCGTATTGTCACTACTGCCTGTGGCAAGAATTTTACCGTCAGGGCTAAAACTTATACTATGTACAGTACCACTATGACCTTTGAGTGTTTTAAGGAGTTGTCCATCTTTACTCCAGAGCTTCACTGTGCTGTCTGCACTCCCTGTCGCGATCGTTTTACCATCGGGACTAAAGCTCACACTGAAGACAGGATTGCTATGCCCCTTGAGGGTTTTGAGTAATTGTCCATCCAAATTCCAGAGTTTAACTGTGTTGTCATGGCTTCCTGTCGCGATCGTCGTACCATCCGGGCTGAAACTCACACTGTTGACATAAGATTCGTGCCCTTCAAACGTTTTGAGTAATTGTCCATTCAAATTCCAGAGTTTAGCTGTGTTATCCCAACTTGCAGTCGCGAGCGTTTTACCATCGGGACTAAAACTCACACTATGGACAAAGCCAGTATGTCCTTCAAGGGTCTTGAGTAATTGACCATCTTTGCTCCAGAGTTTGACTGTATTGTCTCCACTGCCAGTCGCGATCGTGTTGCCATCGGGGCTAAAACTCACACTATTGACAGCAAGGCTATGTCCTTCCAGTCGCGTGCGTTCCTTCACCCCGTAAATTAACTGGTGCAGCGTTGTCGCAACCTGCATTGCTGTATTGTCGATCTGAAGGTTTGCTTGTTTGATCTGTTGTCCTGCCTTCAGCCCTGCGAGTAAAGCCTCAATCTCCAGATGAGATGAGAACAGATTTAACGCGCTGAGGCTTTGAGCATTTAACTCTGCATTGACTTTTCGCTCGATCGCTTCTTGTCGCTGTTGAAAGGCAACCCCCGCAGATCCTAATGCTAGTAACGCGAATGTTCCGACCCCAGTCAAAAATGCTTGTTGCCGTCTCGCTTCTTTGCGCCGTTGCTTGCGCTCTGCCTCACGGCTTGCATTCACATACTGTCCCTGTCGTTCGGTCGGTTGCGGGTGCTTTCCTGTCCCGCGCAGCAATGCAGTTTCTGCGGCTTCTAAATCTGCTCCTCGTAACAAATAGCTCTCGTTGCGCTGATATTGCTCCCACTCGATCGCTCTAACTTCCAAGCGAGTATGCGATTTCACGTACTCTAAATCCATCTCGATCGCAGTTGTTAACTGCTGAAACCCACGATCGAAGTCATCCGATTCTCGAAAAAACAGCCAGTTATGTCTTGCGAGTGCCGGATGAGTGTGCCCAAAGCCTTCGCGATACACAATCGGCACAAGTCGCTTGTTATGTTTGACCGCATGATTGATTTCACGAGTGCAGACTTCTGACGCGATCGAATCTGGACTCAAGATAAACACAAAGGTCGCAGTCCCTTCAATTCCACGCTCAATCTCCTGCCACCAATCTGCGGTAAGGGGAATATCCTGCCAATCCACCCAAGTTTCGCGTCCTTGGTCTTTCAGCGCATTGTGCAGTCGCTCCACAAAAAGCTTATCTTTCCGAGAATAGGAGATAAAAACGTCAGTCATGGCAGCAAAAGCGGGTCTCTGCGTGGGTAAAAAAGATACTAAATTCTACCCGCGTTTTACGGAGATGCTCGAAGCTTTTTTATGTCAGCGATCGAGTGTAGTAGGGAGTAGGGAGTGGGAAAACGACAGAGTACTACAAGCCGTCTTTTGAATCCAAGCTACGCCTGTTTTAGAGTTGGAACGACCTGTGAACGTGCAGTTTATGAAGATTGGTGTTTCTCTGTTTGGACTTTCGATCGCGTCTTGTTTGATGGCTCAACGTGTAGCGGCGCAGGAAACGCAGCCGATTACGATTCAGTTTCGCGGCATGGCGGGGCAGCAAGTTTTTCGATGCGATGCGGCTTACTCGCTCGGTACGCCTGCGATTTCTGTTAACCCAACTGATTTTCGGTTCTATGTCTCGGAAGTCGCATTGATTGATGCTCAGGGTCGCACAGTGCCTGTCACCCTCACACAAGATCAGAAATGGCAGTATCAGAATGTGGCATTGATCGATTTTGAAAACAAATCCGGCATGTGTTCTAATGGCACGATCGACACCAACGATCGCATTGTTGGCACAGTTCCAAAAGGAACTTACAAAGGCGTGAAATTTACTTTAGGGGTGCCGTTTAATCTCAATCACAATGATGCTGCGATCGCACCTTCTCCGCTAAATCTGACTTCGCTCTGGTGGAATTGGCGAGCGGGCTACAAATTCGCTCGAATTGACTTCACGCCTGCGATGTCAGCACATTCTAAGCATGATGCTCCGGGTAAAACGCCTGCCCATCATCGCGATCGGGCTGGATTTATCATTCACTTGGGAAGTACTGGCTGTATGGGTGGAGCACAAAAACCAGAAAGCTGCAAAAATCCCAATACTTCAACGATTACTTTGAATAATTTCAATCCAGAACAAGATGCAATTGCTGCCGACATCACGGCGCTCGTTGCCAATACAAATCTTGCAAAAAATCAGCCTGAAACACCACTCGGCTGCATGTCTGATCCAAAAGACGGCGATTGTGCTGGAGTGATGAGAAACTTCGGTTTACCTTGGAACGGACAACCTGCCCGTCAAACCTTCTTTCGTGTTGCTCCGAAACAATGAAGCGCTTTCTCACGTTAATCGTTCTGGCAGTTCTCTCATTCTGCTTGTCTGTGGGATTGAGTTCGGCTCTTGCAACCGAGCGCTATCAATGGAATCTGCCGGATTGGACACCCACGCCTATTGTCCCGGCAGATAATCCCATGAGCAATGCCAAGGTTGAGCTAGGACGGCACTTGTTTTATGAAAAACGCTTGTCGATTACAGGTGAGTTTTCTTGTGCAACTTGTCATGAACAATCGAGAGCATTCACCGAGAAGAAATCTGTCTCGATCGGAGCAACAGGGGATTCTCATCCTCGCAATGCGATGAGCTTAACCAATGTTGCCTACAATTCGGTACTCACTTGGGCAAATCCCAACTTGATCAATTTAGAAGATCAATTGCTCGTGCCCTTGTTTGGAGAGCATCCGATCGAGATGGGCATGGTCGGCAAAGAGCAAGAAATCCTAGCAATGTTGCAGAACGATCCGAAGTATTCCAAATTGTTCAAAGCTGCTTTTGATGGAGAGGTCAGCATTAAAAATTTGGCAAAAGCGATCGCAGCTTTCGAGCGCACGTTAGTATCATTCAATTCGCCTTACGATCAGTATCGATATGGAGGCAACGATCGCGCCATTTCAGATGCAGCAAAACGGGGTGCAGCCTTATTTGAAAGTGAACGGCTCGAATGTTTTCACTGTCACGGGGGAATCAATTTCTCGGATTCTGTAAAACATTCGCGTTTAGCTTTTCATGAGATTGCGTTTCACAATACTGGGCTTTACAACCTAGATGGAAAAGGCGCTTATCCAAGCAATAACACTGGAATTCAGGAAATCACACTCAAACCCTCTGATATGGGTCGATTCAAGGCTCCGAGCCTCCGCAATATTGCTTTGACTGCGCCTTATATGCACGATGGCTCGATCGCATCTCTCGAAAAAGTGATTGAACATTACGAAGCAGGCGGACGAACGATTCATGCAGGCGCATTTGCCGGGATCGGCAGCGAGAATCCTTTCAAAAGTTCATTTGTCAAAGGGTTTCAATTGAGCGATCGAGAAAAGCAAGATCTCCTCGCTTTTCTGCAAAGCTTGACTGATGAATCGTTCATCCAAAATCCAGCGTTTAGCGATCCAAATTCCTGAGGATTGCAAATGAAAGACTTTATTCTGCTGCTCTCTCAACGATCCTGTTAAGAGAGCAGCAGAATATCTTTAACGCTTCGAGTCAATCGTTACTTCTAGAAACTAAACTGGGTGCGAACATTTCCTACAAACACGGTCGGATTACTCTCGAAATTGTTCGCGTTAAAAATCGCATAGAACGAAGGCACGATCGCAATATTTCGCGTCAACGGATAGTAGTAAGACACTTCTAAATCGTACTGCGTTCCCCCATCACCTCCACCTGACAGTAAAAATTCCCGACCATCAATGTAGTCATGTGGCATCACAAACGAAATCACGCCCAACGCCCCTTTCTTACCCAAATCCGGGAAACCCAATCCCGCTTGGAAAGATTGCACCTTCACATCACCACCCGCGCGCACAGGATTCACCGGATTGATGTTGGTACGTCCATAAGAATACCGCCCAAAAATTCCAAATCTCGGCGTAATCAACCAATCAAAGTTTGCAATAAACGCATCCGAAGTTGACTCTCGGACTCGCCCCCCAAATCCATCATCTGCAAAACCGTAAGGCAACGGTTCACCTGCTGAACCTCCTGCAAAGCCATTCGTCGGGTCAAGATTCGATCGTGTATACAAAAACCGGAAATTAAAGCTAGGACTCGGAGCATAAGCTAATTCAGCACTGAGCGTATTTGTGCCCTTGAATAGTCCTCTAGCCGGATTGCTCGAAGTATTGAACCCCGCAGCAGAGTTGAGAAACTCTGTATTCTCAGCTAAATAAGCTGCTGTGAGGCGTAGTTGTTTATTAATGTTCCAAGCAACAACCGCTCCCGAACCACGATCGACTGCATTGGACAACGTACTTCCATTCGAGTTAAAGCTACTTGTCCCTGTCAAGTAAAAGGTAAACCGATTTTGATCAAAGTGGCGATAGAAGTTGACTCTCGGACCAACAACAACTCGAACTGCATCATTGAGCGGAAACGAGTAAAACAACTCACGAATTGCTAGTCCTGAATTCGGAGGCAATCCGGTTTGATCCAAGAAAGGAGTTCCCCAAGAGTTAAAAAAGCCCGAAGATACTAACTGATTGGCTGGGGAGTTGCCGTTTCCAGAAACAAGCTGAGTGACTAACTGATCTCGCCCTGTAAACGAAGTGGTTAAGTTTAAGAACGTATAGTAACTAAATGTCGGATTTACATTGCGGCGCTGAACCCGCGAAGGCACTCCACCCGCTCCTCGCACAGGCGGCGCAAAAGCACTATTTCCCCCACCTGCGGGATTTCGTTCTGCGGTGATATCTCCACTGGGAAAAGCGCCCGTGAGATTAAACCAGACATTCCCGGTGAGCTTTGTCGTGGTTGAGAATTGTTGTTTTTCGAGCGTCGTTACTTTTGCTTCTAAAGCATCGACTCGACCTCGTAACGTTGCAAGTTCTGCAGCAAATTCTTCTTGCAGTTTCTGTAGTGTTGCTAAATCTTCTTTCTTGACCAAATCGGCAGTTGCAGCCGCAATCAGTTCATTCACTCGATCGAGACACGCATTTAACCCGGCGGCAAACTCGTATCGCGTCAACGCCCGATTGCCGCGATAGGTTCGGTCAGGATAGCCTGCAATGCATCCATATCGCTCAACCAAGGATTGCAGAGCTTGAAACGCCCAATCGGTCGGTCTCACGTCTGAAAGTTGCGAAACAGAAGTAACCTGACTCACGCTTGCAGGCACAGACTTCGATTCAGAAGTCTCAAGCTGGGAAAGAGGAGCAAAGCGCTGCATTCCATCCGCTGCTGGTTTTTGCTCGATCGCTGATTCTGCACTCACACTCGAAGCGAACCCAAGGCTCGCTATCCATGCAGCAGCCGGGGCTAACAGAAGCCGCTTATTCATAGATTTATTCACTCCACCACCACCCGGATCGTATCCGGTATACAGACTTATTACTGACCTAATAAATACAGCGAGCACAATTTAATCTTCTGTAGTGCTGTATACATACTTTTGCTGGAGAACAGCATTTCCTAACTTTCCGCCTCTGTCGTAAGTAAGGCTTCTAACTCTTGAATTTCTTGTACGACTCGCTCCTTACTCGCGATTAAGTGATACTGAATGGCTTGCATCGCGGCGAGAGCATCCCGCTGGCGAATCGCTTCTAAGACGCGGCGATGTTCCCCGCGAATTTCTAAAACATTCGGGTTATGCTCGATCGTTCTCAATCTCAGCAGCGCCATCTTATCGAACACCTGATCTAAAATCTGCACCAGCCACGTATTACTAGAACTCTCCGCAACTGAGCGATGAAATTGATAATCCAAATGCAAAAGCTGATACGGAGTGAGCGAATTTGCGGGAGTCAAACTTGCTTTTTCTGCTTGTTGCAAGGCGCTTTCAATGCATTGAATTTGCTCATCACTCGCAGTTCCACACGCCGCAGAAACCGATAATTGCTCTAGCGCAATCCGGCAATCATAGAGTTGGATTGCATCCTTGATCGATAACACTGCGACTCGCATCGCTCCCTGAGCATCAGTCGTCACCAAATGATCGCGTTGCAATAACCGCAGGGCTTCTCGAATCGGCGTTCGGCTCACTTGCAACTGGTCGGCAAGTTGGGTTTCAATCAAACGACAGCCAGCAGCCAGTTCCCCAGACAGAATCGCACTGCGCAACATTTGATAGGTCTGTTCATGAAGCAATTGAGCACGTTGGAGAGATTGACCAGACATCAGCACAATAGAGTCCTCGCTCTAAAAAACTTGATAAGCGATCGGGCAATATTTTCGACGCTAAACCACAAAAATTTACTTCGTAAACGTTGAAAGCGTGAATGGTCGAGTTTCTTCATCATTCATCTTTCAAACTGGCAGGAAAGGGAAGTATATAAAAATTTTTATATTAGTTTGGAAATCATCCAAGCGCTTAAGAAACTCTAAACCCAGTAACGAAAGATACAGAAAGCAGGATAGATGATCTCAATAATGCTCTAAGGGGAGTTTTGTATCCTGTATGCACTACAAGCCTTGTTATTTACGGGCTTCGTAAGGGCAGCGATGCTGTACTCAATCCGCAACGCCTTCACTCAGCGCGCTATCTTCCTAACCCTACAACCCATCTTATACATCTTTGCGGATTTTGCGGTTTCGCTGACATTTAACGCTGGAGAATGATTGTGAGTAAGATATCAAGACGTTTATCAAGCCTATCCTTAATTGCAGCATCGATCGTGGTTTTCGGAGGATGCGCCTCTCAGCCCACGGCTACGGCTCCAACAGGCAGCGCTGCTAACTCGGCTAGCCCTGCCGCCAATCAGCAAGGACTCAAAGCCGTTCGCGTGCAACTTTCGTTTTTGAAACAGAGCTTAGATGCTCCCTTGATTGTTGCCATGAACAAAGGCTACTTCGCTCAAGAAGGCTTGAATGTCTCCTATGAACGAGGATTCGGCAACGCAGACACCATTAGCAAACTCGGGACTGGAAAATTTGATCTGTCTTTCAGCGACATGTACAACGCGCTGGAATTCAATGAGAAAAACCCGAATGATAAAGTGATTGCGGTGGCGGTGACGCAGAGTAGAGCACCTTTTGCAATTTTGACCCTCAAGGAGAAAGGGATTAATTCTCCCAAAGACCTCGTTGGCAAGAAGCTAGGCGCACCCACCGGCGATGGGCCTCGCAAACTCTTTCCCGTGCTCGCCAAGGAAGTCGGCTTTGATCCCAAATCTGTAGAGTGGACGACCATGGAACCCCGACTTCGGGAAAGCTTCTTACTTCAAGGTCAAGTCGATGCGATCAGTGGATTCTCAACCTCTGCATTGCCCAGTCTGCTCAAAGGCGGCAAGAAGCTAGAGGACATCAATATTTTCTACTACAACGACAATGGCATGGACTTTTATGGCAACGCCATTTTAGCCAAAGCCAGCTTTGTCGAGCAAAATCCTGACACCGTGAGAGCATTCGTCAAAGCTTACATGCGTGGCTTGCAGGATGTGCTGAAAGACCCAACGGCAGGACTGGATGCGGTCATGGCATCAGATGATTCAAAGCTGATGGATCGCGAAGCTGAGAAGGTGCGACTACAAGTTGCCTTGGAGCGGATGTTTATCAGTCCTGAAGTGGAGCAAATCGGGCTAGGCAGTGTTGATCCGGCGCGGCTAGAGAAAACCTTGAAGCAAACCGCCGAAGGGTTTGGCTTAAAAACGACGCCATCTGTCGCAGATATTTATACCGACAAGTTCTTGCCCCCGAAAGAGCAGCGGACTTTGCCCAGCGATCGTAAACCGTTGTCCTAACCTCGTTCACACCAGGGCTGATCTGTTCAGCCCTTTTTTCATTTACATCTTGAGGAATTATGCAGCCACAGGTTGATTCTCTATCGGTCAATTCTGGTTCGTCATCTGGAGAGCCATTATTGGAGTTTGATCGGGTTGGATTGGAGTATCCGTTTGAAGGAAAAATGCGGCGGATTATTCAAGAAGTGAATCTCTCGATCCAACCGGGTGAGTTTGTGTCGTTTGTCGGTCCCAGTGGATGTGGGAAGACTTCAATTTTGCGGATGGTCTCAGGCTTGAGTCCGGCTCCGATCGGGGAAATTCGCTATCGCGGCACACCGATTAAAAAGCCCCTGCGAAATACTGGAATTGCCTTTCAGAATCCAGTCATGCTGCCGTGGCGCAATACGATCGACAATGTGATGCTGCCGCTGGAAATCGTCGATTCGTACAAGAAAAACTATCGTCAGCGCAAAGAAGAATATGTGCGGATGGCGCAAGATCTGCTGGCAACGGTGCGCTTACAAGATTTTCAGAAGCAATATCCTTGGCAGTTGTCCGGTGGAATGAGACAACGGGCTTCTTTGTGTCGATCGCTGATTCATAGCCCAGAAATTCTGCTCCTCGACGAGCCGTTCGGAGCATTAGATGCTTTTACCCGCGAGGAAATGTGGGGGATGCTGCAAAACCTGTGGATGAAGGTCAAATGCGTCGGTATTTTGATTACGCATGACTTACGAGAAGCGGTCTTTTTATCCGATACCGTCTATGTGATGGGCGCGCGTCCTAGCTCAATTATCTATGAAGTCAAGATTGATCTCCCCCGTCCAAGAACCTTGGAAATGGAGCTAAGCGACGAGTTTAATCACTACTTTGCCAGCATTCGCAAACACATTCAGCACAACTAGCACCGATGGAAAAATTTCTGAAATCAAAGTCAGCAGGCTTTGTGTTGCCATTCATTGCAACTGTTGTCCTCTTCATCGTCTGGGAATTGGTCGTGATCATTTTTAAGATCCCGCCCTTCAACTTGCCTGCACCCACCAATATCCTCAATGCTTTGATCAATTTTGCACCGCAGCTCACTGTCAATGCGATCCGCACGCTTTGGACAACGATGCTAGGGTTCATTATCGCCGTTGCAGTCGGAGTGGTACTTGGATTCATTATTGGGTATTCACGGACAGCTTATCTGACGCTGTACCCCCTGCTTGTGGCATTTAACACGATTCCCAAAGCTGCATTAGTGCCGCTGCTCGCCATTTGGTTTGGCGCGAATGCAATTCCAGCGACGTTAACTGCATTTTTGCTAGCTTTCTTCCCGATCGCGGTGAATGTGGCGCTCGGATTAGACACTGTTGAGCCAGAAATGAAAGATGTGCTGCGGGCGCTGGGAGCCAATCAGGTCGAAGCGTTCCAGAAAATTGGTTGGCCTCACACCCTACCCTACATTTTTGCATCGCTGAAAATTGCCGCTTCATTTGCATTTATTGGGACGGTCATTTCTGAATCCGTGGCTTCTAATGCAGGGCTCGGATTTTTGATTGTGCAGGCCACCTCGGATTTCAATGTTCCCTTAGCCTTTGCAGCGTTGCTGATTCTGGCACTGATGGGAATTTTGCTGTATGGCTTTTTCGTTCTAGTTGAGAAAAAAGTAATTTATTGGGCGCGGTAGCCCATCTCCTGTATAATCAATTCAGTTTGAAGGGGAGTAGCTGCTGACATTTGTTCAGCCCGCTTGAGTCAACATACTGGCGATGAGCCTGGTTCAAGCGACAAGAAGCTTTTTTACTTGGAAGCGAGACCTTCACTAAGTTCACGAATTGCAGTGAGCTTGGTGAGGTCTTTTGTCTTTCATCAAGCTTGCTCAGTTCATTATCAACTGACTGAGAGGAAGCCTGATGTTAGAGGCATTTACAGCTGGATTATTGTTTATCACGATCGGGGAATTGGGCGATAAGACGTTCTTTATCTCGATGTGTTTAGCAATGCGACATTCGCGGCGGTTTGTATTTTTGGGATCGATGTTGGCATTAGCTGCGATGACGATCCTTTCGGTTCTACTTGGACAAGCTGCAAATGTTTTGCCTCAAAGTTGGGTGCATTACGGCACGATCGTGTTATTCACAGTGTTTGGATTCAAAATGCTCTACGATGCCAGCAAAATGAAGCCCGAGTGCCAAGATAAATCGCTGCTGGATAACTCGGAATGTGCTTCTGAGGCGGAGAAAGAAGCCATAGAAGCGGTTTTCCAAGCAGAGGCAAATCTCAAGAAGAAAACCCGTCTTGCAATTATGTTGGAAGCCTTTACGCTGACCTTTATTGCCGAGTGGGGCGATCGCACTCAAATTACCACGATGGCACTAGGAGCCTCGAAGAATTTAATCGGAGTGACGCTCGGTGCAATTTTGGGACATGCGATCTGTTGTGCGATCGCCGTATTTGGCGGTCGATTGATCTCGTCTCGAATTTCAGAGCGAACAGTGACGATCGTGGGGGGCTTATTGTTCTTTGTGTTTGCGATCGTAACTTGGGTACAGCCTGCTTAACTTCTTTTTTACTAAAACCTGCACTGCTCAGTTTCGCAGTGCAGATTCCTCGCGATTGCGCCCGCACTAGAATGATCATTTTCTCGAATTCCGTTACTCTACCCCAAGTTTTCAAGTTCTCAATGATTTTCCTTCTCAAAGCTGAGTGACCTTCTCTCTCAAGGAAGGTCGCTTGAGCTAGAGACATCCTATATATTGCACATAGATGGCAAGCATCTACACGACAGAACGAAACCGTTAAAACAAATTACTGAAGAATTCTATCTTTATTCAAACAGGAGATTATCACTATGGGTATTCTGGCTTGGGTTATTTTAGGACTATTAGCTGGAGCGATCGCCAAAGCAATTTATCCTGGCTATCAAGACAGCAACATTTTAGGAACAATGCTTTTGGGAATTGTTGGTGCTTTTATCGGTGGCACCTTGTACACCTTGCTGACTACAGGAACGTTATCCCTCAGTGCAGTAGGCTTCACCCTGCCTGGACTATTGATTGCAGTAATGGGTGCTATCGTTGCCTTGTGGCTCTACTATGCTTTCGTCAGCCGCCGAAGAATCTACTAACGTCATTGAGCGAAGGTAAGGATTTGTCGTTTTCGCTGCAGCAGTCTTTCTACACCTAGTCCTAAGACTGCTGCGAAAACGAGTATTACTCAGGCCAATCCACGACCGCTGGTATTCGCAGGAATACTTTGTTCAAAACTGAAAAAACTACCCGGATCGTATTGCTGTTTCACCTGCTTTAATCGTTGCCAATTACTTCCGTAGTAGGCGGTTTGCCAGTTTTTAATCGAGCGATCGCAGTAATTCACATAGCATCCCCCAGTAACATACGGCTGCATGGCTGAGCGGAAATTTTGCACCCAATTGATATGGGCAGCTTGCTCCTGCGGTTTTGTCCAATATGCTTGATATTGAATGTTCCACTTCACTTGGCGATGGCAGAACGCTGTGGCATCAGGGGGAATTTTGGCGATCGCGCCGCCATAACTATCAAATTGCAGCACGACATTTCGACTGGGTGCTTGCTTGAGGAATTTAACAACCGTGGCAATGCCCTCTGCATTTAATGGGCGAACAACATAATCAGAAGCATTCTTAAATTTCGTCTGTGAACCATGCCAATGCGCTAAGCGCTTTGGATAATCTGGCTTTAATCCAGCAAAGGCATAGACCGCTTCAAGGTAAGGCAAGGTCTCGATCTCGGTTTCTTTCGGTGCGATCGCGAATAAAGGCGCGAGCACAGTGCGTAATTCTGCTTCGGTTCCCACAAATTGACCCACGATATAGACCGAGTTTCCCGGTGTGAGTTTCAAAATGCTCGTATGACGATCGTCACTGTCTGGTGCAAAAGCTTGCCATTGTTGAATCACCCGTTCTATCTCAGTCGCATCCCATTTGAGTTGATAGATGGTGACTTTATCGATCGCATGAGTTTGAAATTTCAGCGCAGTCACAATGCCGAAATTTCCACCCCCACCACCCCGCAACGCCCAAAACAGATCAGCATTCTGAGTCGCATCCGCAACAATGAGTTTTCCCTTAGCCGTCACCATTTCTACGGCTTGCAAGCTATCACAAGTCAATCCTTTCCAGCGAGCGAGTAATCCATAGCCGCCTCCGAGCGTTAATCCGGTAATGCCCACCGTCGCACAAGATCCACCTGGAATTGTGACCCCCTCTGCCGCAAGAGTTTCATAGATCGCAACGAGTTCTGCGCCAGCTTGGATGGTGGCTTGTCCTGTGGTTCGATCAAATCGAATCTGCTCCATATCGTTGAGATCAATAATCAGCGCATCATCTGCAACCGAAAACGCCTCATAACTGTGTCGTCCACTCCGAACTCGTACCGGAACTCCACTCATTTGCGCCCAATTTACAGCGTTGACGACATCTTGCACAGACTGACAGAAGACAATCAACAGCGGCGAGGCAGCAAATCGCGCATTGAAGTTCAGCCGCGCATCTTCATACCCTGCTTCGCCTGCGTAAATGACTTTTCCAGTAAGTTCAGCCATTGCATTGTTCCAAATCGCTTGCCTTTCATAGACACAAACACACTGAGGAGCATTTCAGAAAATTCGCAGAGGATAATGACAGTTCAGCTGTCAAAATTCCCTAATTACATCGGGCAAATACTACATTTCAAGTTGCGTTGCTTCAATCATCATGCCAAGCTAACGCATCAGCAATCTGTTGGGCAAGCGTGAGGGGACGAAATGGCTTAGTAAACACAGCGGCGATTTTTAAATCGTGGAGATTATGTTGCTCTGAAGCTTGCACTTTAGCAGTCATCAAAATGACAGGGATAAGCTGGGTCTCAGGATTTTGCTTGAGGTGGTGTAAGGTAGCACAACCATCCATATCCGGCATCATCAGATCCAGCAGAATTGCATCCGGTTGATGTTGAGTCGCGATCGCAATTCCTTCTGCACCCGAACTTGCCGTTAAGACATTCCAACCTGCTCCCATTTGCAGACCGAGTGTGGCGATCGCTCTCACATCTTCCTCATCATCCACAATCAAAATTTGCTTGTTCATTTCTAATCTTTGGAGGTCTGATATTCACAAAGTAGCAATGAATCGAGGAGAAGTCGGGGAGCTATTCTTAAATCGTTTCATCGCTAAGCGGCAATTCAACATGAAATGTGCTGCCTTGATTGACGATACTTTCGACCCAAATTCTGCCACCATGTTGCTCGACGATGTTGCGACAGATCGCAAGTCCTAGTCCAGTTCCTCCCTTTTGTCGGGCATCCGAGGCATCGACCTGCTGAAATCGCTCGAAGATGGTCTGGATCTGATGAGCAGGGATGCCTCGTCCTTGGTCACAAACACTAATACAGATGCTTGAAATCGTCGATCGTGCCTGCATCCAAACTTGATTGTTAGGTTGTGAAAATTTGATCGCATTGCTGAGCAGATTGGTTAAGGTCTGCACAATGCGATCGGGATCAACTGTGAGAAACAATGATAGCGGCTCTGTGATCAGTTGAATGTGTGAGCCATTCGCCATGGATTGCATTTCTTCGGTGGCTTGTGTCATTAAGTCGGCTAAATTGCACGATCGTAGATTCATCGTGATTTTGCCTGAGCGAATTCGTTCGAGATCGAGAATGTCATTGATTAATCGAATCAATCGTTCAGCATTCTTGATGCCAATATTGAGAACCTGTTGCCCTTGTTCGGTGAGGTTGCCTAACTGTCCGCTGCCGAGTAGATCCAGCGAACCCATCATTGAAGTTAGCGGAGTCCGAAGTTCGTGGCTGACCAAGGAAATGAATTCGTTTTCAAGGCGTTTGCGTTCGGTAATGTCATTCGCAATCAGCAGCGCATAGGATGTGCCATTGAGGTCAATGTGATCAACCGAAAGTAAAATATTTTTTCTAGTTTGAGAACGAGTGAGCAATTCAAACTCTAGATTGTGAAAAGCAGTCCGGGTTTGAAGCCGACGCATGAACGCATCAATATCACGACCTAGATGTAATTGCGCGATCGTACAACCAATCACTTCATCCAGCGAGTAGCCGCTAATGCTCAAGAAACTAGAGTTGACTTCGATGAATTGACCTTCAGGAATGGTCACGATCGCGATCGGGTTTGGACTTTGCCGAAAAATGGTTGCAAACTTTTCTTCTGCGTGTTGACGATCTCGGATCTCTTGCTGGAGTTGTTCATTTTTCGATTGCAGTTGATTTTGTAATCGCCGCAGTGTTAGATGTGTTTCAATTCGAGCCAGCACTTCTTCGATTTGAAATGGTTTTGTAATGTAGTCAACGCCGCCCGCTTGAAATGCTTTTACTTTGTCGTTGACCGCTTCTAAAGCACTGATAAAAATAATGGGGATGTCACGAGTGCGATCGTCGGCTTTAAGCTGTTCACAGACTTCGTATCCATTCATCTGCGGCATATTGACATCGAGCAAAATGAGATCCGGCGGCATCACCTGTGCGCCTCGAATGCCCGTGGAACCCTTTGTCACGCTCCGAACTTTGTAGCCGCGATCGATCAGCATTGTTGAGAGCAGATTGAGATTTTCCGGGGTGTCGTCAATGACTAAAATGTCAGCTTTCGGCAAATCGGACTCGGTCATTACAAACCTTAAGTGGAACGCTCATCAGATTTTATGACGTGACCGTAAGTCTCCAAAGAACCTTCATCAAAACAAAATTTCTTTTCTCGATGTTGTTCCAAATTTTTTCCACCTGCAAATTTCGGATTGATTTGTTGATCTCTCTCTCCCGCACAGGGTTTAAAACCCCGTGCTAACTGTGCGAAGTCCCTGAAGGGACTGCATCGCTGTATTCTGGCAGTCTCTTTAGAAACTTCGCACGGTTAGACCGTGATTTTCAATCACGGGCGGGAGAGCGCGATCAACGTTCAACCGAAATTTACAGGTAGATTTTTTTCAGCATCTCCCCGACTTTTCCTCGATCGTTCCGTACTTTAAGGGTCATCAGCAAGTTAAAGCTGATGTATCCAATTTAGAACTTTCTCAGAGGTTATTATGTTGCACCATATTTCCGTTGCAGTTAACCATCCATTCCACGTTGGAAATGTACTAGCAGAAGTTTTACAAGGTCGTTGTTTTCCGTTTCCACCCCATCCGGGAAGCTATATGGTAGTCGTTGGAGACGAGTATGGAACTGGCATCGAACTTTATCCGGCGGATACTCAACTGACTCCAGGACTAGAAGAAGTGGAATTCTCTTCTGGGAATATTGCTCAATCGTTTACTTCGATTCATGCAGCGATTTCCGTTCCTACTTCTTTAGAGCAGATTGGAGAAATTGCAAACCGGGAAGGATGGTTGGTTAGACTGTGCGATCGTGGCCCCTTCAAAGTGATCGAATTTTGGGTGGAAAACAAATTAATGCTTGAATTTCTCACGCCTGAACTGGCGAAGGACTATTTACAGTTCGCACAGCCAGGTGTTTTTGAGGCATTTTTCAATCAAGCTGCCGCCCAACTCGTTGAAGCTTAAACATTACTGTTGAACATTACTTGGAGTGAAAGACATCATGTTGACAATGGAAAGAATCGAAGTTGCTCCTCAAGAAGCAATGCTCAATCTCATTAGTGGATTCTGGATTGCGCGATCGCTCTATCTTGCTGCAAAAATAGGGGTTGCCGATTTGTTTGACGACCAACCGAAAACGATCGCTCAACTTGCCGCTGGAACAAATACTGAACCGCGATCGCTGTATCGACTTCTGCGTGCTTTAGCCAGTATTGGTGTCTTTACTGAAGTATCTGATCAACAGTTTGCGCTGACTCCGCTGGCTGCAACCCTCAAAAGTGATCATCCAGCTTCAATGCGGTATGCAGTCATGGCGCAAATGGGATACGACCATTCTTTAGGCTGGAACAATGGATTACACAGCTTGAAAACAGGCGAGATTGCGTTTGATCAGGCTGCGGGAATGAACATTTGGCAGCACTTCGCTCAACATCCTGAAGATGGACACATCTTCTCACAATCGATGTCGAGTATGGGAATTGCGATCGCGCAAGCGGTGACTGCAAGCTATGACTTTTCTCAGTTCAATACGATCGTGGATGTGGGTGGAGCGCAAGGAAGCTTAATTTCTACGATTCTGCAAGCGAATCCTCATCTTAAAGGCATTCTGTTCGATTTACCCGAAGTTATTGGGAATATTGAGGGCGATAGAAATCTTCAACGGATTGCTGGAAATTTCTTTGAGTCTGTTCCGACGGGGGGTGATGCTTATGTGATGCGATGGATTATTCATGATTGGAATGATGAAAAGTCCTCGATCATTCTGAACAATTGTCATCGAGCTATGCCAGATCATGGCAAATTGCTGCTAGTTGAAAGCATTCTTCCACCCGGTAATGAACCGTCTCCAGCCAAGTTGATTGACATGATTATGTTATTGATGACGGGTGGACGGGAACGCACTGAAGCAGAATATCGATCGTTGCTGCGATCGAATGGCTTTGAACTGACACGAGTCATTCCCACACCTTCAATGCTCAGCATTATTGAAGCTGTCAAACTTTAACGTATCTCCTTCCCAACCGTTATGAAGCGCCATTTTGCTCTCCTGCCGTTGACTGTTGCTCTCACTTTAGCGTCCAGTGCCTGTCTGAACATTTATGCATCTGCTCCATCTTCTAAAAGCAGTCCGGTTGAAGTAGCATCTGCTCCACCCTCTAAGAGCAATCGTTCGGTTGAAGTTGCACAGAACTCGAATCAATCGGTACAAGTTTCTCACGATGCGAGTAATGTTAGTTCTGACAACTCTCAATCAGAGCAAATCGGGGGCTTGAGTCCGTCTCAGCAAGCTTCACTCAAATCTTTAGGGATTGCGATCGCGGTTCCAAGCGCGATTCCAGCAGGCTATACGGTCATCAAAGTTGATACCGAACCTTGCCCTGAAAATGCGTCTCGTTCAGAGAAAGGCACGTGTCGGTTTGGGCCACAATATGGCATTGTTTATCGCAATGCCGAACAGAATAGCTGCTTTGCTATCGAAGCGACAGGCGGCGGAGTGGGTGGTGTGCCGAGAGAGTATGCAGCAAAAGTCAAGACTGAGTTGTTGGGAGAGACTTCGCTGCTATTTGGTCAAGAAAATGGCGAGTTCAAAACGCCTTCAGCAGAACAGCTTGATTCACCACAGCCCAATTTATTAACGGATTGGGCAGGTGTGGGTCCGTTCTATCGCATCAGTGGAGGCGATATTGCTCGGAACGCTTACTACAAAGGTGGATCACCTCTGTGCCAGAATACGATTACTCCAAATCAAGCGATTGAGATTATGCAATCGCTCACTTGGCTCAATTAGCGTGTTGTCGAGATCGTTGCTGATCTCGATCGCGCATCAGACTGTGTAATCCTCGGATTGAGAAAGCTCGGCAATTTCGTCAAAGCAAAACTGTTGAACTAGCTCGGTTAATGCGATCGCGATTTGCTGCTCAGATTTTGGAATTTGCTGAATTAATTGCAAAATTTGATCAGCATCTACCGCGAGCGATGCTTGATGTAGTTGGGCAATCCAAGCAGAAGGCATCGCATCTAGCATGTCACGAGTGAGTTCTAACGTTGGTTCAGTTGAGGGGGTTGTCTCTTCCTCGTAGACATAGTTCACGCCAAGATGCTGAGCTAATTTCTCAAATAAGTGAGCTTCTCGAAACGGTTTTGCTAATAAGTCATCACAGCCAGCCGCCAAGATCGAAGCGCGTTGTTCTTCAAAGGCACTGGCAGTCAACGCTAAGATCTTCGATCGAGTCTGAGCCGATTCCAGCGCGCGAATTTGTCGAGTTGCTTCATAGCCATCCATGACGGGCATTCGCATATCCATCAAAATTAAGTGTGGCTGCCAGTGTTGCCATTGAGCGATCGCATCTTCTCCGTTGATTGCCGATCGCGTTTCAAATCCCACCATTGTGAGCAATTGCTCTACGAACTCTCGGTTTTCAGCGCGATCGTCTACGACTAAAATTCGATAGCTCGATTGTTGTGGTGTAAGCTGCAACACCCGTTTTGAATTCAGCATGGGTATAACATCTTTGGGATTCGCGATCGCGATTTGAATCCCAAATGAAAACGTTGATCCTTGTCCGACTGTCGATTCAACCTGAATATCACCGCCCATCAATCGCACAAAGCGACGACTAATTGTCAGTCCAAGCCCAGTACCTTCCCGCAATTGGGAACCGCTATGAGTTTGAATAAAGGGGCGAAATAGCTGATCGAATTCTTCGGGAGCAATGCCCTGTCCCGTGTCTTGGACTTTGAATTGGAGCATTGTTTCTGATTGCACTGTTGCTTCGAGCGTAATGCTGCCGTGGTCTGTAAACTTCATCGCATTACTGAGCAAATTGATCAAGACTTGTCGGAGCTTGTTTTCGTCGGTTTGGATGTGCTGCGGAAGATTAGGTGCGATCGTAAAATTCAACGCAAGATGTTTTGCTTTTGCCCGCATGAGAAACATTTCTTGTAGCGTGTACAAAAGATGATGCAAATCAAAGGAAACCAGGTTTAACGTCGTTCGTCCGGCTTCAATCTTGGACATCTCCAACACGTCATTAATCAGATCCAGCAAATGTTCACCACTGCGATTGATAATGGCAAGCGAATTGCGTTGTCGATCGGACAGTGCAACCTCACGCTCCATCAATTGAGCAAATCCAAGAATTGCATTCAACGGCGTTCTCAGTTCATGGCTCATGTTGGCAAGAAACGTACTCTTTGCGAGATTTGCTGTTTCCGCCGCGTCTTTCGCAATGCGTAAATCGGCTTCGGCTTTGTATCTAGCTCGTCCGATCGCAATGAGTTCACCCACCAGTCTGAGGCTGTTAATATCCTCTTGACTCCAAGCTTTCTGAAAGTGAGTCGTGTCCACGCCCATAAAGCCCGTCACATTTCCCTGGTAAATCACGGGTACTGCCATTAACGATTGAATCGACTGTTGCATAAATAACCGTCGCTCTGGAGAGTCCGGAATCATTGCGATATTGGCCGTATATAAGGCTTCTCCAGAAAGAATCTGCTGATGTAACACCGGAAATTCAGGAACACTCGACCCTCTTGCTTCAGGAGTCAAAGGCACAACATTCTCACCACACCATTCGTACAACAATTGGCATTCACTGTGATTGTTCCGGTACTCGAAAATGCAGCCGCGCTCTGCACCAATATGGCGAGTAATCAGCTCCAAAGCTTCCCCAATTGCGGTTTCTGCATCTTGGTCAATGAACTGTCGAGAGATTTGACTGAGTAAGTTATCGAGTCCAGCGCGACGTTGCAGTGATTCTTCGGCAGCTTTACGATCGCTAATATCCACAATCACGAACTCAAAGCAGCCTTCTTCTAAGCTCGGACGCAGCGAAAACAAGCCCCAACCTGTTGAATCGTCTGCTCGACGCAATTGCGTTTCTAAATCGCGTACTTCTTCGTTTTGCTGAAGGGCATTCAACATCAACTGCCGTGCCTGCGGATCAACCTGAAACTCGCTGGTGTAGCGTTTATCAATCAAGTCGTTTGCCGATTCAAGCCGCAGAATATCCGCACAGCGTTGATTCGCATCGAGAAATAAACCATCTTCGATGCGGGTGCGTCCAATCCCAACTTGAGAATTCTCGAACAAATGACGGTATTTCAGTTCACTCCGCCGCAGCGCTTCTTCGGTTTGTCTGCGGGAGGTAATATCGGTAAAGACAGACTCTAAAACATTTTCGGCAGCATTGATCGACAAAGTAAACATTCCCCATCGCAATGATCCATCCCGATAACGAAACTGCATTTCATAGTTCGTGACTTTGCCATGCTTTTGAATTTCATCGAGAATGATGTCTCGATCGCTGAGATCGGCATAGAAATCGATCGTGTATTTCTTAGCAACGACTTCATCAGCGCGATCGTAACCAAGAGCTGCGATCGCATACGGATTTGCTTCTAGAATTAGCCCATCTTCTAAGCGAATTCGGTAGATGCCAACTTGAGCGGTTTCAAACAGATTGCGATATTTGAGTTCACTGCGCTGTAAGGCTTGTTGTTGTGCTTGGAGTAAAGCATTTTGACGACGCAATGATTCTTCCGCTTGTTTTTGTTCAGTGATATCAGTTTGGGTTCCAATCCATTCTTGAATGTTGCCTTGATCATCAAAAATTGGGACACCTCGCACCGCAAACAATCGATACTCACCCGATGCTATCTGCACCCGTTGTTCAACTTCATAGATTGTTCCAGAGCTAACTGCGTCTAACCAAACCTGTGCGGTAGGAGCGCGATCGTCGGGATGAACGCTTTCAAGCCATCCCCAGCCTTTTGCACTTTCGGCGCTGCGTCCCGTGAGCGCACACCAAAGCGGAATATCTTCGACTACTTCTCCTTGAGCATTGGTCATCCAAACCGCTTGAGCCGTTGCGGTGACAAAGGCACGATATCGACCTTCACTACGACGAAGTGCTTTCTCAGCACTCTTACGCTCGGTGATATCTCGAAAGAACGAAATCCGCCCGTAATATTCGCCTGTTGGAGACTTTACTGCTTTACTATGGCGTTCGATCGTTCGTCCATCTTTCAACAAAAGCTCATCGTGCAGAACTTCATCTAAGTTCTGATAAAGCGCTTCGATGTCTGCTAAAAAGGCTTCTGGGTCTTCCACCTGGTCTGCAACCATTTCTGCAATCTGACGCGAGCTTCTAGCCGTTAGAATTTGTGGCAATCGCCAGATTTCACAGAACTTTTGATTGTAATCAACAATGTTGCGGTGTTCGTCTGCAACTAGGATGCCATCGATCGAGGCTTCTTGCTGAGCCTTGAGCAACGCATTACTACGTCGAAGTTGTTCTTCGATCGCTTTTTGCTCGGTAATGTCTCGCATCATTGAGGAAACGAACTTCAACGAGCCATCTGGATTTTTGTGCGTCATGATCACTTGAGACGTTGGAATCTCTTGTCCATCCGTCCTCAGCAGGCGCGTTTCGCCCATCCAAATTCCGTGCTGTAAAGCAATTGGAAAAGCTTCTTCCATCAAAAACTTAGCAGCTTCGGGGGAATGATAGTCGAGAATGCGTTTCTGTAAAATGTCTTCGGTCTCTCCAAACCCCATGACTCGGCGGGTTGCGGGGTTGACATAAAGCGTTCTGCCTTCCGCATCGGCAATTCCAATCAAATCAACGGCTGACTCTAGAACAGTAATCAAATCGTCGCGTTGGAGTTGCGGAACTGAATTAGAGGCGTTACTCATAGGTTTAACCTTCTAAGCAGAGACTTGCAGCTTGATACAGCGCTTGCACGGTAAATCCATCGGTTGGATATTGCACAATTGCAAATTCATACCTCATTGGGATGGCTGAGAGTTGTTTTTGCAAGGCTTCTTTTGAAGTGTGAGAAAGTGCGATCGCAAATTCTCCATTCCCCCAATATCCTAAGATTGCCGTGTTGTTAAAAGTCATTTCTAAATGTTGACTTAATTGTTTCAAGGTTTGATTTCCAGCGGCGTGACCTTGTTGAATATTGATTTGCCTGAGTGTTGGCAGATATGCGATCGCAAAATAGCCCGATTGGGTTTGTGTTATGAGAGTCGCGATCGCTTGACTCGAATGATATTGATTGGAAAGTCCAGTGATCGAATCTTTGGTAGACAACGTTTGCAGCAATCGAATTCGTTCTAATCGTTGGGTAATCCGTGAAATTAATTCGTGCCCAACCACAGGTTTAACCACGTAGTCATCAGCTCCCGCCGCAAAAATTTGCTGAACCGTTGCAGGGTCTTGATGAGCAGTGAGGAAGACGATCGGCAAACTTTGCCAAGTTGGATTCGCTCGAATCGCTTGACAGAGTGCGACTCCATTGAGTTGCGGCATCTCCACATCCAAAATCATCAGATCCGGATTAACACTGGGTAGAATCGTCCAAAATTGTAAGGGATTCTCGATCGCCGTGACGCGCATTCCCCAAGGTTCAAGTTGTTGCTTTAACGTGACGAGAATGATCGGATCATCATCGACTGCGAGAATGTTCCACGATCGAATCGAAGCAGGTGTCGTAATGGGTTGAACTTCAATTTGAACTTCAATCTGCTCGATGCTCGACTGCTCAATCTCCAATACTTGACTCAACTGTTGAACGAGCAACTGGAGTGCGGGGTGCTGTTGAGAATTGAGCTGTCCTGAAAAAAGTTCCTCAAGCTGACGAGCAATCTGAGTTCCTTCGGGACGATCGAACATTCCCAACACGCCCGCCAATTTATGCGCCGCTCGTTCTGCCGCTTGCTGCATATCCTCGGTTAACGTCTCAGTCCTCAACGCTTGAACGGCTTGCTGTAGCACTGTTAGGCGTTCTTCCATTAACCCACGATACTGATTCCAAAGTTGCTCTACCGCTTGATTGTATGGTTCAGAATCGGGGACTTCGGGTTCAGAAACCGGAGAAGCGATTGTTTTCGCGTCATCGATCGTCGTTTTCTTCTCTTCTTTTCCGATGGTTTGATTCAATCGATAGCCTAATCCGTAGACGTTCTCAATCCAATTGATCGCACCGACGGCTTTTAATTTCTGCCGCAAGCCTTTGATATGGGATTTAACGCTGTCTTCTTGCGGGGGATCATCAAACGTCCATAGATGCTCAATAATGTCTCCACAGCTAAATACACGGGCAGGATGACGCAGAAATAGCTCTAAAAGGCTATATTCCTTCGGGGTCAGCGATAATAGTTCCTTGGCATAAGTAACTTGGCACGATTGCGGATCAAGCCGCAAATCTCCAACTTCTAACAGCGACGCTCCCACAACACCGCGTCTCAGGAGTGCTCGAACTCGTGCTTGTAGTTCTCCCAAGTCGATCGGCTTGACTAAGTAATCATCTGCTCCTGCATCCAATCCTCGAATGCGATGTTCGGTTGCATTTTTTGCGGTCATCAACAAAATTGGCGTTTCACAGCGGCGATCGCGAAGTTGCTGACAAAGTGAAATGCCATCGAGTTTGGGCAAATCCACATCGAGCAGAATTAAGTCATAAGTGGTGCTTTCTGCGCATTCCCAGCCGAGCGAACCATCATCAGCAATATCAACTGCATAGTGATGTGCTTTGAGCGATTGCGCGACTAAATTCGCGATCGCCTCATCATCTTCAACAATTAAAATCCGCATCCAATCCCAACATCCAACGCTGATTGCATTGTACGGGTTCACGATGCGAGGAAGCCTTACGGAATGCAACAAGTCCCCTAGTTCTCCCCGATTTGACTTTATGCGAGCGAGTCTTTTCGGAGTGCTGAAAATTCTCTTTTTGAGCAAGTTTCTCCACGGCTTCTCCCCGATAAATTGATTCAATTCAAATCAGTTCAGGAATGCGACGGAGACACAACTTAACGCTGCCACCGATAACATTCAGAACCAAGTCACAAATTAGGGGAACATCCACGCTTCAAACTCTCAAAGAATTGCTACAAAACGCACAGTTGCAACAGCAACTCAAAACCACAGCCAATCAAGCAGAAGTCATCGCACTATTAGACCTCCTGCACGAATCAGTTTGAGTGAGTAAGCTCGTAGTTGAGTAAGCCTGCAATCAGGTTGAAGCGTAGCCCAAAGCGCTTGCGTCGATTGCGATAGCGCTCCGATAAGATGCGAAAGATCTTTAGCTTGCGAAAGGTGTGTTCTACCGTGATGCGAACTTGCGCTAATTGGCGATTGAATTGCCGTTCCGCTTTGGAGAGGGAGCGCTTGCGCGACTTTTTGACTGGAGTACACCTGTAAGCATGAAACTTGGCGATGCCTTGATAGCCTCGGTCTGCGACCCAGAGTTGCTCAAGTTGAGTCGGAAGTTGCGAACCCTTGAAGATGCGAAAGTCATGTTTTCGCCCTTTGTCAAAAGCAGTACAGATCATCATCCCGCTGAGATAGTCCACAACCACTTGAGCTTTTAGCGTGTGCCATTTCTGCTTGCCACTGTAGTAAGGTCGTTGTTTTTTTTGGGGCGTTCAATTGGACTCTCACTCACATCGACGACGAGGATGTTCCATTCGGTCTGGGCTGAGTGCAGCGCTTTTTTACCTGGCAAGCAGAACTCACCCGACTGAATCAAGATGTTTTCAATCTTGCGGACAATGCGTCCAACCGTCGTTTCATGAATTCCCCAACTTTGCCCGATGTGGAACTGGCGCTCAATCCTGTAGGAGGATTTCCCTCCGTAGGGAATTGAGTAAGATGGTGCGATATTCTCGCCAATATGCCATCGCAATGAGCAGTTGGTCTTCGACACCAAACTTGCCTTGTCCGCCACGTTTCCCCTTGCGCATGAGCTTTGGTTTAGCGATCGCACTCGGAGCCATAGAGGATTGTTCTTGTGCCAGACAGGGAGAATGCGATCGCATAATTTAAGGAACGATGCTTCCATGAGACGAGGTTGAGACGGGAGCCGATTCAAAGGGAAGTTTGGACACCTTTGGGTCAATTTGGGGAGCCAGTTCGTAGATATTGCGA